>JAFYOD010000011.1 GCA_017556515.1 Lachnospiraceae bacterium | reverse complement strand
CGGCTTTGGGTTTTCCCCTTTTCAGGTTCTTCCCAGTCGCTTTGATTTTGTATCTCTCAGCGACCTCACGTATATTAGCACAGGTAATTTTATTTGTCAACAACTTTTTTCATGTTTTTTTGAAATTTTTTATATTTTTTTGGCAACTCGAAAAATTCCATCGCTGAGTGGATCCATAAACGTTTTACGAATGTAATCTATTTTAGAAATACATACGCATAATACTATAGAAAACAGCAATTAATACAACCGGATAAATGTAGCAAATATAGACTTTCATCCAATTATAAATACGGACGATTCCGGATGCACCCACATTCGCCTCTTCCTTGAAACGCTGGAATCCCCAACGGAAGATCACATATGCCAGCATCACAACAGATCCCAGACACATGCAAAGGCTTGCAATAAAATCAGCGAAATCAAAGAGGGAAAGGCCAAGGATCTTAATCTGTGAAAGTGTACCTGTACCGAAAGATAAGGTAAATACAACTCCAAATAAGAACTGAGCCAAAACTACGATCGTTGCTGCTTTTTTACGGTCTACTTTCGGGTTTCCGTCACAGATTACTGCAACCAGTGCTTCGGAACCACCGATAATAGAAGTAAATCCCGCGAAAAATACACAAGTCATATAAAGTACACCGAAAACGGTACCAATGCTGCCCATGCTGTTAAATAAGTGCGGCAGTGTAATGAAGATCAGTGACGGACCGGATGTCGGTTCAATATCAAATGCAAATAATGCAGGTACAACTAAGATTCCGGCCAAAATTGCGATGCAGGTATCCATGATTCCGGTAATAAACATTGATTTCGGAAGATTGCCTTCTTTCATCGAATAACTTCCATAAACGAATGCACCGCACATTCCAACTCCGATCGAGAAGAATACCTGACAGGATGCTGCTGCAATGCTTGATAAACTGATTTTTGAGAAATCAGGAGTCAGATACCATTTCAGTCCCTGCCACGCTCCGGAAAGTGTATTGGAATAAATAGAAAGTCCGATCATGATAACCAATAACATTGGAAGAAGGATGGAACAAACTTTTTCAACACCCTTTTTCACGCCGGAACATAAGCAGAACCATAAAAGCAAAGCTTCGGCTGCTGCAAAAACAAGAGAAAACGGATCGCCTGCAAAGCTGCCGAATGTCTGGGCAATCTCATCCGCAGAAAGTCCGTTCAGAGAGCCTGTCATAATCTTGTAAATATATCCTCCTGTCCATCCGCCAACAATCATTGTTGCATAGCTGACGATAATGAAAATGGCGATCACACCGAGCCAGCCGATGATACTCCATGGTGTTTTTTTACCGCCTTCCAGTTTTCTCATGCCAAGAACCGGAGACAGTCCGGATGAACGCCCCAAAGTTACCTCAATGATAAACGCCGGAATTCCGACAAGAAGAACCAATATCAGATAAACTAATAAAAAGGCTCCTCCACCATTGTTTCCGACCATGTACGGAAACTTCCATAAATTGCCTATACCAATGCTAAATGCGGCCATACTGAAAATAAATCCGATACGAGATGCAAATCCTCGCTTTTGTTCCATGAGAAACCTTCCTCCTAAAACTATTTTTCCTTTGCACTGCAAATATACATAGTATTTTAAGCGAAATCGTTCCAAAACACAAACAAGGCTTTACCATGATATTATAAGAAAAAGTTATTTTTATCCCGGTTTCATCAAAAAAACAGAGTCCGGCATAACCGAACTCTGCAATTATTTATCTATAGATTCTTCAGATTCGCTGTATTTGCGATCACGATCAATGTTGTATCTGCACCAAGTGTTTCTTCCGGATCAATATTTACATCGACGCGGCCGTCACTCTTCGTTGCAATAATATTAAATCCGTATTGTCTTCGTAAATTTAATTCAATCAAATTTTTACCGATCCATTCGTCTTTCACTTTAATCTCAATGATCGAAACATCTTTAGATAAAGAGATCATATCAATGAAACCGGAGCTCAGCAGATTCTTTGCAAGGCGGATTCCGGATTCTCTCTCAGGGAACACGACATGATCTGCTCCTACTCTGCGTAAAATCTTCTGATGCATTTCATTGGCTGCTTTTGCAATCACCATTTTGGCACCGGCCTCTTTGCAGAGTGTTACAGCCATGACACTTGCTTCCAGATTATTCGCCATAGAAATGATCACAATATCAATTGTGCCAATGCCCAGTCGCTTGATCACCTCCGGGTCTGATACATCCGCACATTTACACACCGGCAAATGAGCCGCCAACTCATTGACAATTCGCTGATTCGCATCGACTGCGATCACTTCTAATCCATTCGCTACAAGTTCTTTCGCTACGGCACTGCCATATCTTCCAAGTCCTAAAACGGCATATGTTTTTCTTATTCTCATATTTTTCTCCTTTAACCGATGCTGATTTCTTCTTCCGGTTCGGATATAATATCCGTTTTTTCACGTCTGCTGCCAAGCGCAACTGCCAGCGAGATCGGACCGACTCTTCCAAAATACATGGTAATGATAATAATGATCTTGCCAAATGTATTTAAACTTGCTGTAAAATTGCGTGATAAACCGACGGTTGCGGATGCACTGAAGGTTTCATAAACGATAGCCAAGATAGGGGCATCGCTGACCGCCATCAGTAAAATGGTTGAAGTCAAACAGATCGTCATAAATGTTACAACAACCGCCACTGCTTTTTTCACAGCATTTTCCGGGATTTTACGGTTAAACAGCGTTGTACTGTTTTTATTTATAATGGTTGCGTATGTTGCGCTGAACAGAACGATGATCGTAACCGTCTTCATTCCACCTGCGGTTCCAACCGGAGATCCGCCGATCAACATCAGAATAAGCGAAACAACAGAGGATGCATCCGTAAGATTTTCCTGCGGGACTGTTGCAAATCCGGCTGTTCTCGTTGTAACAGACTGGAACATCGCTACCTGAACCTTATCGAATAACGTCATGTCTCTTATTGTTAACGGATTGGAATACTCAAAACCAAGAATCAGACAACCGCCGATCAAAACAAATCCCAGTGTGGCAGTGATTGCGATCTTACTGTGTAAGGATAAATAGCGAAATACATGTTTATTCTGTGGTGTACGTTTTTTCATAACCTGAAGAACATCCCACCATACGATATAGCCAATACCTCCGAGAATGATCAATGCAGAGGTAACCACATTGATCAGTGGATTGGTCGCATAATTGCACAGACTATTCTCTCCAATGATGTCAATACCGGCATTACAAAAAGCAGAAATCGCATTGAACACAGAAATCCAAATGCCTTTGAAACCAAACTCCGGAACAAATACAAACATATAAAGTACGGCTCCCATTCCTTCCACAGCGAACGTACCAATCAATACTTTTTTTACAAATCTCAAAATTCCGGTCAATGTATTCAAGTTAAAAGCATCCTGGATCAATAAACGGTCACTGATACCCATTCGCTTGTTAAGCAAAAGCATAAATCCGGACATGATCGTAATGACACCGAGTCCTCCGATCTGGATCAGAAGCAGGATCACAATCTGTCCAAACGTACTCCACGTTGAATATGTCGGAAGCGTAACAAGACCCGTAACACAGGTTGAAGTCGTTGCCGTAAACAGCGCGTCCAAATACGGCACTGCAACTCCATCGGCAGAACTGATAGGCAAGGATAAAAGAACACTTCCAAATAAAATTGTCACAAAGAAACTCAACAATATAAATTGTGTCGTTGATAATCGGGCTTTATTCATACAGACCTCTTTTAAGTAACAGTAATGCTTATAGTATACCCGCTTTACAACTTTATTTCAATAAAAAGCGGCGTCAGGACTTTTAACCTGACACCGCACTCTTTACATGAAATTAATCGATAGACTTTATTCTTCTACAGTTTCTGCATCTACTGCATTTTTCTTTACAGATTCAACTCCGTTCATGCAGTTTGCATGGGAGGAATATCCTTCACTTGTTGCAATTACCTGACCATTCTTAGCTTTTAATCTAAAACGGAACTCTCCTGCTTTATCTTTATAAACTTCGAATTTCGGATGTTTCTCTGTTGCATAGCCTTCGATTGTCTGATCTTCTACTGCTGCGATCGGAGCGTTTGTAGCCACACTGGCAATACCATTTTTACATGCATCTTTGGAGTTGTAAACCTCAGATGTAGCGATTACCTGACCATTGGTAGCCTTCAGATCGAACTTTGTTCCTGTGCTTGTATTTCT
>JAFYOD010000092.1 GCA_017556515.1 Lachnospiraceae bacterium | reverse complement strand
TCGTATTTTTTAAAGTATAAATAAGAATATATCATCGGAACGAAAACTGCAATAATCATAAGGGCTGTGCAGAGTTTTGGATATCCAAGGAAAGTTAAGATCATGAACAGGACTCCGGCGATAACCCAAATTGGACCTGCGAAACGATGGGTATGATTCCAGTTTTCTTCACTGTGCAATGTCCACGGGATCTTGATACCCATGGTATAGTTATGCGGACATTTCGGAAGATAATTGCCGATGATCATAAATGAGATACCAATAAGAATGGCGCCCAAATGGTTGATGGACACATGATATCCAAGTGCTTCTGCATAAGTGGAACCCATGCAGAATATGGAAACTGACGGGCAGATCCAATAGACTAAAGCCATCAGCTGCTTTGGATGAGTGGATGCTTTGGGATCGGCTTTTGTTCCGGCAATGCAAATCCAGTGAACGAAGAGTAAGAATAAAGGCATTCCGATCACAGCAAACTCTTTTGAACTCCATCCGTTTGGATTGCCGGCGAAATCCCAGTGTGTTGCTATTTGATCCGGAAGTTTATCCCAAATGAGAAGACCAATGGGGATCGGAATTAACGTGATGATGGAAGCAAGGATCATTTTAAGTTTCTGATTTTTCAGCATAGGTTGAATCTCCTTTCAGTTCTGAGATCCAGAGCATAATATCCTCCAGAACAGAAGTGTTCAGATCATAATAAATAAATTTTCCTTCTCTTGTATCTCGGATCAGATCTGCCTCTTTTAAAACAGATAAATGTCTGGAAATCGAAGCACCGGTAACATCAAAATGTGATGCGATGTCTCCGGCAGATAAGCGTCCGCCTTTTAAAAGATTTAATATCTCACGACGGATCGGATCAGCCAGAGCACGTAAGGTATCTTGCAATGCCATGGATCCACCTCCCAATATTTAACATTTAACCTAATTGTTAAATATAGTTTAACATACGAAAATAAAATTGTCAATGTCACAAGAAAATGATAAAATAGAACTAGTCATAGAATGGAGGTACAGGATATGAGTTTAAAGAAAAAAATCATAGAGATTAGAGACAATTATGTGATCAATCAAGTGAAGGCTGCACAGCTTCCGGAATTCAGATCCATGGAAATCAGACGTTATCGTTTGACTTTTTACGGACGTGTTCAAAATGTAGGATTCCGTCTGGAAGTAACGGAACTGGCAAAGAGACTTGGCCTGACCGGTTATTGCAACAATCAGGAAAATGGAAGTGTGATCATGGAAGTACAGGGTCAGTTTGATAAGATCAAGTTCCTGGTAGCTTTTATGAAATCATTAAAACGCATTGTTGTAAAGAGAGTGGATAAGCAGCGCTTACCTCTGGATTTTACCGAAGTGGGGTTTGTTTCTGATGATGAAGACTAAAAGAATTGTTTTTTTGACCAGCAGTCCAAGTGGACCTCTGGATGTACCGAATTATGATAAGTTATTGGATGAGAAAAATGGATTTGTCGAGAATCTTCGCCAGTTTTGGAAAGAAGAGATGCATGGGCTGATCATCGCAGCAGCGCCGGATTCCTTTGAAGGA
>JAFYOD010000091.1 GCA_017556515.1 Lachnospiraceae bacterium | reverse complement strand
GAAACATCGGGAACTGATATTTCTTACCCGGTTCTGATCGTAAAGACCGAGTTTTGTGAAGAACCGGTGGTGTTCCGCTAGTATACGCAGCCGATGCAAAACTAATTGCCAAAGTGTCGTGAATGCGGTATTATGAAAGACGCTGGAATAGAAATGTACAAGATGGGAGAAAAGACGATGACAGAACTAGAGCTTAGGACCCGTGAAATAGAAAGAAGTATCATTAAGCGTTTCCGTAAGGAAATCTGGCGTCCGTTCGTGCGCGCGCTCAATGATTACGATATGATCAAAGAAGGCGACAACATTGCAGTCTGCATTTCAGGCGGAAAGGATTCCATGCTGCTCGCAAAGTGCATGCAGGAGATCCTGCGCCACGGAAAGATGGAGTTTGGACTGAAATTCTTGGTGATGGACCCGGGATATAAAGAAGAAAACCGTCGACTGATCGAGGAAAATGCGAAGACGATGGGAATTCCGGTTCATATTTTTGAATCTGATATTTTCGACGTGGTGAAGGATGTAAAGGATTCTCCGTGCTACCTTTGTGCGAGAATGCGCCGCGGAAATTTGTATGCTAACGCGCGCGAACTTGGATGCAATAAGATCGCACTGGGACATCATTATGACGATGTGATCGAGACCATTTTGATGAGTATGCTCTATGGTGCGCAGATCAATACGATGATGCCAAAGCTGCATAGCACAAACTTTGAAGGTATGGAGCTGATCCGCCCGCTGTATCTGGTGAAAGAAGCGGACATTCTGGCTTGGCAGGAGTACAATGATTTGAAATTTTTACAGTGTGCATGCAAGTTTACAGAGGAAACAGACCGAAACAATAACGAGGAAAAGTCGAAGCGTAAGGAGATGAAGAAGCTGATCGCAGGCTTCCGTCAGACCAATCCGTACATCGAGACTAACATTTTCAAGAGTGTGGGAAATGTCAATCTGGATGCCTGTATCGGATATGTGCTGAACGGAGAGCGCCATCAGTTCCTGGATACTTACGATCAGTCATAAACACGGGAGCGCCATCATACACTTTCATAAAGCGTTTGGCTTTGGAAAGGTTTGGTGGCGTTTTATGATGGACCTGATCAAGAGACACATTCACATGAGCCGGCAGAAGGGGAGTGTGACTTCACAGATGACTTTAGATGATGATTTTAATGTGCCGGATTCCATGGATGATGTGGAGCAGCTGATCATGCAGAGCGGAGAGATCGTGATCGAGTCAGCGAGAAATCAGGGAGAGAAAGTACTTGTTAAGGGAAGGCTGGCGTTTCGGACCTTGTATCGGACTTCGGATGGCCGGATGATGACTCTGGCAGGCAACCTTCCGTTTGATGAAAAGGTAAATGTTCCTGGATTGACTGAGAACGATAGGTTTCATGTAACCTGGGAATTGGATGATCTGAATGTGGGAGTGATCCATTCGCGAAAACTCAGTGTGAAGGCATTGGTAACATTACATATTCAGGCAGAGCAAATCGAGGATGTGGAAACAGTATATGATCTGCGATCAGACGGAACCGTAGAAGTGTTGAAAAAGAACGTGGAGGCGGCTGTTTTAGCGGTGCAGAGAAAAGACACGTTTCGCGTGAAAGAGTTACTGCCGGTACCCGGCAATCGGCCGGATATTGAAAATATGCTGTGGCAGGATGTGAAACTGCGGAGCGTCAGTACGAAGCCTCTGGATGGAAGAATCCGGCTGGAAGGCGAACTGATGGTATTTCTGATCTATACAGGTGCTGACGGTCAAGGTCCCATTCAGTGTCTGGAACAAACAATTCCATTTTCCGGATCCGTGGAAGTGACTGAGGCAAATGAGGACATGATCCCTTTCATTACCGTAAAGCTGACACACAAAGAGGTGGATGTCAATCCGGATCCGGATGGGGAGATGCGGGAGATTACAGTGGATGCCATGCTGGAACTGGATATCCGTTTGTACAAGGAAGAGGATATCGAGTTTGTGAACGACCTCTATGCCCTGGACCGTGAAGTGATTCCAGAGACAGAAGTCATCTGTTATGAACAGATTCTGGCAAAAAATCAGCTGAAACATAAAATTCAGGAAAAAGTTACTATGCCAGGAGGAAAGCGGATCCTGCAGATCTGTCATAGTGATGGAACACTTAATGTGGACGAAATCCGGATGGTGGAGAATGGGATCCGCATGGATGGTGTGCTGGAGTCGCAGATCTTGGCAATGACAGCGGATGATCTGGTTCCCGTAACTGTGATCACGGAGATGATACCATTTCAGATGGAAGCAGAGGTTCCGGGAATCGATGCAGACAGTACCTATCATATGGTTCCTGTTTTGGAGCAGATTTCTGCTATGATGATCGGTGGAGATACCATTGAGCTCAAAGCAGTGGTCAGCACAGATATTTTGGTCATGGATCAGTCTTGTGAAACCGTGATCCGGAGTGTGCGGGAAGAACCCATTGATATGGAGAAGATAAAACGGATGCCCGGGATCGTGGGGTATATTGTACAGCCGGGAGATTCTTTGTGGAAAATTGCCCGCGAATATCATACCAGTGTGGAAGAGATCATGGCAGCGAATCACCTGAGCAGCAGCGAGATCCGACCCGGAGATAAACTGATCCTGGTGAAAGCAGTGCGTGAGCGTGTATAGATTGAAATTCTTACGGTATCTTTCGAAAAATTTATGAATTTAATCCCAGAATGACTGGTTGCAATTCGGGTAAAATACCATATAATAGAGTATGAGCCGGAAAGGAACTTGTGTAGTCGGCGGTACGGTTGTGACCGCCGGCTGCAAAAGATCAGTGAAAATGCATCCGGCCGGTGCTTTATATAGATCTGATGCAGTGAAAACTGTGACGGGGCGGTAGTGACAGCTTGAAGATGTCAGTACCGTTTACATAGAAAAGGACGGTCAGACGATGAATTATACGTATCTGCTGGAGTGTGCAGATCATACATTATATTGTGGATGGACCAACGATCTGGAGAAGCGCGTGAAGGCGCACAATTCCGGAGCCGGCGCGAAGTATACGAAGGCTCGGAGGCCGGTGTCATTGGTCTATTTTGAAGAGTTTGAAACAAAAGAGGAAGCCATGCGCCGGGAGGCAGCGATCAAAAGGCTGACGAGATACGAGAAATTGCAATTAATTGGAGGACAAAAGAGTGAAACATAAGTTAAAGAGACTGCTCTGCGGAGTCCTGGTAATGTGCCAGGTATTTACGATGACTGCATTCGCAAAACCGGAGTGGCCGAAGGATACAGGGATCATGGCAGAAGCCGGCGCTGTGATGGATATGGATTCCGGAACGATGATCTTTGGGCAGAACAGCCATGTGGCATATCCGCCGGCAAGTATCACAAAACTTCTGACTGCGTTAGTGGTACTGGAAAATGTGGACGACCTGTCTGCGACTGTGGAGTTTACAGAATCTGCAATGATGAATGTGGAGCCGGACAGCGGCAACAAGATGAGCCTGGTGATCGGAGATACGATGACAGTCGAGGATGCACTGTATGCATTGTTGTTACAGTCCGTCAACCAGTCTGCCAATGCACTGGCTGAGCATGTAGCCGGCAGCATGGATGCATTTGTGGAGATGATGAATGCAAAACTGGTGGAGCTCGGTTGTCAGGACAGCCATTTTGATAATCCATCCGGATTAAACGGAGATACACAGAATGTATCTGCTTATGATATGGCACTGATCGGATGCGCAGCATTCAACAATGAAAAATTATTGGAGATCAGTTCCACAGAAAGCCATAGAACCGGAGCTATTGAGAATCATCCGAACGGATATCTGTTAAAACAGGAGCATCGTCTGGTGATCACAGAAGATCCGGACAGTGAGTTTTATTATCCGGAAGCAGTAGCCGGTAAGACAGGCTATTTGATCAAAGCAGGAAATACACTGGTTACATATGCGGAGAAAGACGGAAGACGTCTGGTGTCCGTTATCTTAAAAGGAAGCCCGAGACAGTATTTTGTGGATGGTAAAGAGCTGCTTCGTTTTGGTTTTGACAGTTTCTACAATGCAAACATTGCTGAGAATGAGACTGCTTATGTGACCGGAGAGACTGCAGTGGAGATTGGTGGAAGCAGTTACGCTCCGTCTGATCTTGAGATCGAAGAAGGCCGTATGATCACACTTCCGGAAGGAGCAGTATTTTCAGATGCAGAGCTGACTCTGGTTGAATTGCCGGAGGAACATCCGGAAGATGCAGTTGGTCTGCTTCGTTACATCTACAATGAAAGAAAGATCGGTGAAGCATACCTTCTTTTGAAAGAAAGTGATGTTGCAGTTGATACAACGGTAGAGGATACGGTTGTAGATCCGACAGAACCGGATGCAACGGAAGGTTATGATCCGGAAGCAACGGGCGCAGAAGATACAGAGGTGAAGGAGGATTCAAAAGACGGAGGATTCTCCATCCTTCCGATCTTGGTGATCCTGCTTCTCGGTGCAGCCGGCGGCGGTGGATATTACTGGATCCAGAACGAGCGTAAGAAAGAAGCGGAAGCAGCTGCAAGACGTCGTGAGAAACGCAGACAGCGTCTCATGGAAGAAGGTGCAGAGGCAGAAGCTGAGTTCAACAGACTGTTGGAAGCAAAGAGAAACCGTAAGAAATAAAAAAGCAGCGGTCCTTATCAGACCGCTACGTATCGAAACATAACCATGTAGTGACAGAAGCTTCCGCCCATGACGAACAGGTGAAAGATTTCGTGAGAACCGAAATGTTTAAATCTGGCGTTGAAGAGTGGGAGCTTCAGTGCATATATGATACCGCCGATGGTGTAAATGATGCCTCCGGCAAGGAGCCAGTAAAATGCACCCGGAGTCAGGGAGGCAATAATGCTCTTGATCGCTGTGAGGCAAACCCAGCCCATGGCGATATAGATCATGGAGGAGAACCACTTCGGGCAGTTGATCCAGATGGCATTGATCACGATACCGACGATCGCGATAAACCAGACCAGAGCCAGAAGGCGGTAGCCAACGGCATTTCCAAGAACGATCAGACATACCGGAGTATAAGTGCCGGCGATCAATACAAAGATCATCATATGATCGATCTTTTTCAACATTTTGTTGACATGATCAGAGATATCCAGGGTATGATAAATCGTGCTGGCAGCATAAAGCAGGATCATGCTTACGATGAAAACAGCCACAGCGATAGCTGTAAAGCTGCCGGACATATGAGCGGCTTTTTTGATCAGTGGAGTTGCTGCTAAAGCAGCCAGGACCATGGCGATGAAGTGAGTAATAGCACTTCCGGGATCTTTGATGTGAATGTTCATGTGTACACCTCCGATAAATAAGAATTCTAAAAACTATATGATATAGTTTTGAAAACTATGTCTTGTAATATAATATATCATTTGCACAGGGAATATGCAAGGGATATTTTTGTCATGTCGAAAGATAAGGGGACAGAGGAATGTTAAATGTATTATATGAGGATCAGGAAATCATTGTAGTTATAAAACCGGCAGGCGTGGAATCACAGGCTGCGAAGAAGTTTGCGCCGGATATGATCAGTGAGATCAAAAAGCATATGGTTATCAACAAGTTATGCACACCGGGAAAAGAACCTTACGTTGCAGTTATCCACAGACTGGATAAACCGGTTTCCGGTGTTATGGTATATGCAAAGACAAAAAAGGCCGCAGCTGCGTTAAGTGAGCAGGTTCAAAATCGTAAAATGGACAAATATTATGAAGCAGTCGTATGTGGAAAACCTGTGAATAATGTGGATAACTATGTGGATTACCTGAAAAAGTCTGTGGATGGAAATTATTCACAGATTGTGGATAAAGGGGAAAACGAGGCGAAACGTGCAGAATTAAGTTTTGAACTGTTGAAAACAGTCGAAACAGAGGATGGTACGTTGAGCCATGTTCGTATCCATCTGCTGACAGGAAGACATCATCAGATCCGTGTGCAGTTCTCCGGACACGAGCTTCCTCTTTATGGAGATGGCAGATACAATCCGCAGTTTGTGGGCAAACGTGATCCACTGGCATTATGCGCAGTATCGCTGGCATTTAACCATCCGACAACCGGAAAACGCATGGAATTTTCTATGAAGCCGTCCGGTGGAGCATTCCGAAAATTTGTTGGATAAGAAGAATAGAAACATGGATTTGACTTATACTAGAGATTGTACAAAGGAAGTACAAATCAAAAAGCGGGTGAGTCCATGGGAAATCCTAGTGAAAAACTGAAGAAGATTTTAATTATATTGGGAATTACAGGGGCAGTGTATGGAAGCTTTCGCTTCTTACTGCCTCTGATAATTCCTTTTTTGTTGGCCTATGGAACGGCTTTGTGGCTGAGACCTTCTATTCGCTGTATACAAAGGAGAGTGTACTGGACTTGGAGAGGAAAGAAGAAAGTGCCACCAGCTGTTCTGGTTGGTGGAACGGAGATCGTGATTTTTACGGTAATTTTGACAGCTCTGGGATATTTTGGAGGGACTCGACTGATGGAACAGTTGAAAGGGGTGGCTTCAGAAGTTCCGGTCTGGATCGAGAATGCATTTGGGGTGCAGAAGTTACTCCAAAAACTTGGAGAACTGATTCGTTCATTTTCTGTATCTGCGATCATGAACAATTCCATTTCTTTTTTATCACGGTTTGCAAAAGGGATTGTGGTTGTTGCTGTTTATATTGTGGCGGTATTTTTATTTCTCGGGGAAATGGAAGAGATCAGGGCAAGAAAAAGTAAATCCATGTTCCATCGTGAATTCGCGATGATCGGAAAACGGATCGTGGAAATTGGAAGCGCATGGCTGAAAACGGAATTGATTTTGCTCCTGTTCACGTCCGGTCTTTGCACAACCGGTTTTCTTTTGATCGGAAATCACTATGCATGGATCTTGGGTATTGGAGTCGGTCTGCTGGATGCACTTCCATTATTTGGTTCCGGTGTAGTACTGGTTCCGTGGGGAATCTGGATGTTTATACAGAAACGATGGTTTTCCGGCGGTTTGTTGATCGGTATCTACGTGGTGTGTTATTTTCTGAGACAAATCCTGGAAGCCAGGATCATGGGAGACCAGGTAGGACTGACTCCGGTGGAAACATTGATTGCCATGTATGTGGGCCTTCAGCTGTTTGGGCTGTCCGGATTTATTCTTGGTCCAATTGGTTTATTATTGATCGAGGATTTCGTTGACTTTGTATATTCAGAGTATTAGTATAGAGAGGATGGGTTAGAAATACCGCAGGTGTCCCGCCTGCAAAAGAGAGGTAGAAATATGAATTTAGAGGCGAATTCGAATCGAATTCCGAAATTGATCTTATTGGCCGGCGTATTTAGCTGTTCTTTGTCTTCGGCTTTTGTAAAATCAATGACAACACCGAGCTGTGTGACAGCGACTTATCGTCTGTTCATGGCAGTTCTTTTATTAACACCGTATGTATTCTTGAAAAAGGAAATGCGAGAAGAGGTTCTTTCTCTGAGCAAGAAGGATCTTCTCTGGAGTGCACTGGCCGGTGTGTTCTTTGCATTCCACTTATTTACCTGGTTTGAATCTCTGCGTTTTACAACAGTTGCAAGTTCCACTGTACTTTGTAATACTGAGGTAATCTTCGCAGCGATCGGATATATTTTATTCTTTGGAAAGCGTTTGAAAAAGGGTGAGTTCCTTGCGATCGGTGTAGCGCTGATCGGCTCTGTGATCATTGCTATGGCAGACCAGAGTGGCGGTCACGGTGGATTGTTTGGTGATTTCCTGGCGGTACTGGCTGCGATCCTGATGGCAGTGTATACCCTGATCGGCACAAGACAGCGCGCACATATCAGCACCACTGCTTATACATACGTGCTTTATATTGCAAGCTTTTTCACTTTGGTTGGTATTACAGTGGCAACTGGTACTCCGATGTTTGGATATGAGCCGATCAACTGGTTCTTTGCCCTTTGCCTTGCAGTATTCTGCAACCTGATGGGACATACAGTATACAGCTGGGCGTTGAAATACCTGAAACCGACCTATGTAAGTACAGTAAAACTGGCAGGCCCGGTCTTTGCGGCTTCCAACGCAGTTTGGCTGTTTGGTGAGATCCCGGGTGTAACTCAGATCATGGGTGCTCTGGTGGTTATTGCAGGCGTGGCTCTGTACGCAAGACAGAAACAAGATTAATATGTTATGAAAAGAGTTCCTTTGCCGGAACTCTTTTTTTGTTAAGAATTCGTCAATTTTATGGATAAAAATTCATGCAATGTAAAAAGTTTTTGCAATTAAAAATGCAATATGTTACCATGAAAATGGCAGTGCATATCGGAGAATGCAACTGTTGTAATTTTTTTAATTTAATAGGAGGAATCCAAATGAAAAAAATGACCGATGCTGAAAAGCATCAGCAGATCCTCAAGGAAATGAAGGCGACGCTGATTCTTTTTGCAATTGTGGCTGCATGGCATATTGGTACTGCCTTTGCGCTCAATGGCATTGATTTTCTTGTATTTGGTATGCCGCTTTGGTTCTTCGTGAGTACGATCGGAGCGTTAGTGATATCCGTAACAGGAGTCGCAATTCTGCTGAAGAACGTATTCGTAAACTTTGATCTGGGCGAAGAAGCGTCGGATGAGGCGGAGAAAGGCGGTACTCAGTCATGACACAGAATCAGATGATGATGTTGGCGATCCTCGTGGTGTATCTGATCGCAAATGCCGGAATCGGTATGTATGTGAGCAAACGCGAGGACAAAAAAAGTTCCATGGATTTTGAGAAGAAGTACTTCATCGGATCCAGAGGAATGAGTGGTTTTGTATTAGCAATGACCACAGTAGCTACTTACACAAGTGTCAGCTCCTTTATCAGTGGTCCGGGTGCAGCAGGACTTACCTACGGTTTCAGTCAGGCGTGGGTCAGTGGTGTGCAGATCGGAGCTGCATTTTTGACACTGGGTGTTCTCGGCAAAAAGTTTGCCATTGTTTCCAGAAAGACCGGAGCAGTGACCGTGGCAGGATATTTGAAGGCACGTTATAAATCCGATGCCCTTGTTATTTTGACCACACTTCTGATGCTGGTATTCTTTGTGACGCAGATGATCGCACAGTTTATCGGCGGTGCGACATTGATCGAGTCTGTAACAGGGCTTCCGTATTGGGCGGCGCTTGCGATCTTCGCTGCGGTGGTGATCGTGTATACAGCATTTGGCGGATTTACGGCGGTTGTTATTACCGATACGATCCAGGGTGTCGTCATGCTGATCGGAACCTTTTTATTTGTTTTTTATGTATTAAGTAATATCGGAAGTTTTGAAGCCATGAGCGTGGCGCTGGACGCATCCTTACCGGGATGGGACGATCTGACAGGAACCGGATATACACCGGGAGCGCTGTTGTCCTTCTGGGTGCTGGTTGGAATCGGTGTCATGGGCCTTCCGCAGACAGCAGTCCGCGGTATGGGCTTTAAAGATACAAAGAGCTGTCACAGTGCGATGCTGATCGGAACTATCGTGGTTGGTGTTCTGATGATCGGTATGCATACAGCAGGCGTATGGGCAGGTGCTCTGACCGGTGGACAGACATTTGCTTCTACGGACTATTTTATTCCGACCATCATTCAGCAGATCATGCCGGTTGGCGCAGCAGGATTGTTCCTTGCAGCTCCGATGGCAGCGGTAATGTCTACCGTATCTTCTCTTTTGATCCTTGCATCCGCATCGATCGTGAAGGATCTTTGGGGTACATATATCGTGAAAAATGATCCGGTGAAAAAAGAGAAATTCCAGAAAAACTTATCCAAATCAAGTTTGGCTGTGACCTTACTGCTTGGCGTTCTGGTGTTTGTGATGACACTGACACCTCCGGATATCATTTTCTTTATCAACTTATTTGCCATGGGCGGTTTGGAATCTTGTTTCTTCTGGCCGATCGTGGGAGGCATCTTCTATAAAAAGGGAAATGATAAGGCTGCGATCGCATCCACACTGGTTGGTGTACTGGTCTATGTGATCAGCTATCAGTTCAAGATCACTGTACTTGGCATCAATGCCGTTGTATGGGGCATCTTATTTGGCGGTATCGCATATTTCCTGGTGGGCGAGAAGACCTGCAAACACGGATTAGACAAAGATGTGTTAGAGAAATGTTTCTAAATGAAATCAGGATATAAAAAATCCCTCAGAGCCATGATCCGGCTTTGAGGGATTTCTTTATGGTTATTTTTCTTTCGTAAGGAGTGTTTTACCTGTGACAATCACAAATAATGCAAAGAATGCAGCTGCATAAACGAGGAAGCTGGCAGCGATATCTGTGCTGATCAGGTTGATACCTTTCAGGATGATGGAAATCGTGCTGGCACCAAGGTTACAGCCTACCAGTGCAAATGCATTTCCAAGGCTTAAGTTCTCTGTGGAAATCTGCTCGGATACGCTGTTGAACAGATAGGAAGAACCGATGGTAACGAAGAAGTTGCCAAGGCATGCACATGCAGCGATCACGATCAGGTTAGAAGAAAGACCAACCAGAGCCATACCAAGGCCGATACCAGCCATCGTAAGCGGAAGTACAAAGCGGCGCATGGTCTCTAATAACTTACCAAATACAAGACCTGCAAGGAAACCGCAGAAGATGGAAAGACTTAAGATCGTAGATCCGTCAGAGGATGTTCCGATGCCAAGATCCACAACATAGTTTGTAAGTCGCATGTTGTATAAGCTTGCTGCAGAAATGAGAACAAATCCAAGGGAGAGGGAGCGGATAAGAACCACGATCTCCTGTTTGGAAACAGAGAATTTCTTTTTCTCTGTTGCTGCAGCTGTTTCAGCCGGATTGTTCTGTTCTGTTTTCTTTGCCGGTACAAATGCCAGGTAAATGAAAAGAACGACAAAGGTAATACCATAGATCAGGAATGCATAATGCCATCCGAACGGGAGGATTCTCGCAACAACCAGAAGCAGAGCGCACTGTCCGAGGGTTTCCATGGAACAGCGGATGCCTAAAAGTCTGGAGCGAAGATTTCCTGTGAAACGTTCTCCGATCATGGTAACCGCGTTTGCATTGACCAAACCAATACCGATACCCATACCGATACGTGTGATCAGGAATACCGGATAAGACTGGATAAATGCCGGTGTGATACCGCAGATACCGTAAATGATAAGGCCGGATACGATCATAACACGTTCACTTAAAAAACGGAAAAGGATCGGGCTCAGCACGATCATCGCCAAAATACTTGCGGAAGGAACGGAGATCAGGTTGTCAACAGCAGCCTGATCATACTGATGGAACGTTTTCATCATCTCCGGAAGGCATCCGGACACTGCATATGTACCCAGCAGCATAAATGACAATGACAAAACGCCGATGATCTCTAAATAATTTGTTTTTTTCATGATACTGTTTTCTCCTATAAATATATTATATAAAGAAAGTGCCGGAGGACCGACACAGTTACAGAAATTCGTTTTCATTATAAATCGTTTCAGGGAAAAAAACAAGCACCGTTGAGAAATTTCGAAAGGGTCAGTCTTGACAAATAAAAGGAAAGCCATTAAAATTCAGTATGTATGAGCAATATAGAGACATGCTTTGAAGAGGAAAAGTAAGTGCAGAAGCGGCATTCCAGAGAGGAAAGATTTGGTGTGACTTTCCATGTGCGCGGGCAGCTGAACCGGCCTCGGAGCTTTGTGTGATGTGTAAACAGAAACACAACGTATTCCTGCGTTAAAGGAGAACGAGGAGAGTTTCCGTGCAACATGGAAACTAAATTGGGTGGTAACGCCGGCTGACGGTCCCTTTGAATGGGATAGTCAGCCTTTTTTAGTTTATTATAAGTAAGGAGATATAAAGTCATGGCAAAAGACAAGAAAATGGTCGAAGCGATCACTTCCATGGAAGTAGATTTCGCGCAGTGGTACACAGACGTTGTAAAAAAAGCGGAGTTATGTGACTATGCAAGTGTTAAAGGCT
>JAFYOD010000090.1 GCA_017556515.1 Lachnospiraceae bacterium | reverse complement strand
GTTCCGTGAGTTTTTGTGAGACAGAGGTGAGATAATTATGGCAGATTTTTTAGAACTGAAGGCTTATGGTAAGATCAATCTGGGCCTGGATGTGGTTAGAAAACGTGAAGATGGTTATCATGAGGTACGCATGATCATGCAGACCGTGAATCTGTATGACAAGATTACCATGGAGAGAAATGATACAGGGGAGATCCGTACGGAGACGAACCTTTCATATGTACCGGATGGAGAGGGCAATCTCGCTTACCGTGCTGCAAAATTATTGGCAGATGAGTTTGGCATTACTGATGGTGTGACGATCAAAATTAAAAAATGTATCCCGGTGGCTGCCGGTATGGCAGGTGGAAGCACAGATGCAGCAGCAGTTATGGTCGGCATGAACCGTTTGTTTTCTCTTGGCCTTTCCAGAAAGGCTTTGATGACCCGCGGTGTGAAACTGGGTGCGGATGTACCGTACTGTATTATGAGGGGAACGGCTCTATCAGAGGGAATCGGAGAGATTCTTACTGAATTACCGCCGCCTCCGCAATGCCACTTGGTACTGGCAAAACCGCAGGTTTCTGTGTCCACAAAAGCAGTGTACGGAAAACTTCGTGCCAATGAACTGACCGCAGATCAGCATCCGGATATCGATGGGATGAGAGAGGCAATCAAACAAGGTGACCTGGACGGCGTGATCGCACGCCTTGGCAATGTCCTGGAAACCGTAACGATCCCGGATCATCCGGAAATTGGTACAATTAAAAATATCATGATGGAATGTGGCGCCGACGGTGCTCTGATGAGTGGCAGCGGCCCTACCGTATTCGGTATTTTCAAAGAGGAAGAGAACGCAAGACGAGCACAGGAAGTGCTCAAAAAGGCAGAAGACGGACGGCTGACTCGTCAGGTCTATCTGTCAAAATTCTTTAATCCGCGTAAGGTTTAAAGGAAATAACCCCGATAGGAGAGGAACTAATGACAAATAATTTTCAGGTGAATATGGATGAATATCTGCCGCTTCGTGATGTGGTCTTTAAAACACTGAGGCAGGCAATCTTAAAAGGAGAGCTGGAGCCTGGCGAGCGCTTGATGGAGATCCAGTTGGCAGAGCGCCTTGGCGTAAGCCGTACTCCGATCCGTGAGGCGATCAGAAAACTGGAATTGGAAGGTCTGGTTTTGATGATCCCGAGAAAAGGTGCAGAAGTGGCAAAGATTTCCGTGAACAATCTGCGTGACGTATTGGAAGTGCGCCGTTCTTTGGAAGAACTTGCCATCGATCTGGCTTGTCAGCGAATGACTCCGGAAGAGTTTGAATCTTTAAAAGTTGCTCAGGAAAAATTTACGGAAGCGATCAAGAAGGGTGACGCGATCCAGATCGCTCAAAATGATGAGCTTTACCATGAGATTATTTACAACAGCACAAAAAATGCGAAACTGGTACAGGTGCTGAATAACTTAAGAGAGCAGATCTACCGTTACCGTTTAGAGTATATTAAGGATGAGGACAAACGTCAGATCCTTAAGATCGAGCATGAAAATATCATTAAAGCCCTTTCTCTCCGCCATGTGCAGGAGGCGAAACAGGCGATCAGGGAACATATTGACAACCAGGAGATCACAATCCTCAAGAATTTAAAGGAGCAGGAAAATGACGTTCAAAGAAAAGTATCTGGCCGGAGAAATTGAGTTTGAGGCAATTGACGAGTACATTGACATCTGGAACAACAGCGACGATGACCGTACGCTGGCAAAATTCCTGGGCCTGAATGCTGAGGAAGAAGATGTCTGGATCGATGACAGTGATGAGGCACTGCAGGAGCTGCTGGACAAGCAGAGAGCGTAAGCAACAGTAAGAAAGGGGAATGCTGTATGACTAGCGTAAGATTAGGAAGCACTGGTATTGTAGTAAATAAGAATGGTTTTGGTGCACTGCCGATCCAGCGTATCACAAAGGAAGAGGCTGCAAAACTGTTGAGAAAAGCATATGACAACGGCATCAATCTGTTTGATACAGCCCGCGCATATTCTGACAGTGAAGAGAAGATCGGATATGCACTGAGCGATGTTCGCGACAATATCATCATTACATCCAAGACAATGGCAAAGAATGTCGATGATTTCTGGAAAGATCTGGAGACATCCCTGACAAAATTAAAAACAGATCATATCGATGTATATCAGTTCCATAATCCGCCGTTCTGTCCGAAGCCGGATGATCAGTACGGACTTTACGAGGCTGCATTAAAAGCAAAAGAGCAGGGTAAGATTCTTCACATCGGTATTACAAACCACCGTCAGTCTGTGGCAAATGAGGCTATTGACTCCGGTCTTTATGAGACATTACAGTTCCCGTTCTGTTACCTTTGCAGTGACGCAGACATTGAACTGGTGAAGAAATGTAAAGAACACGACATGGGATTTATCGCAATGAAAGGTCTGTCCGGCGGTCTGATCACAAACTCCGCAGCTGCTTATGCATTCCAGGCTCAGTTTGATAATGTGGTTCCGATCTGGGGCGTGCAGAGAGAGTATGAACTGGATGAGTTCTTAAGCTATATGGACAATGAACCGGCTATGGATGGTGAGATCAAGGCCCTGATCGAAGCTGACAGAAAACAGTTATACGGAAGTTTCTGTCGTGCATGCGGATACTGTATGCCGTGCCCGGTTGGTATTGAGATCAACACTTGTGCGAGAATGTCCTTATTGCTCCGTCGTTCTCCGTCTGCCGGTCACCTTTCTGAGGCAAGCCAGGCGAAGATGATGAAGATCAAAGACTGCTTACACTGCAACAAGTGTGCGAGCAAGTGTCCGTATGGTCTGAACACTCCGGAACTTCTGGCTAGAAACCTGAAGGACTACGAGGAGATTTTGGCCGGAAAAGCGATCGAACCGTACAATTTCTAATCGTCTCTGTTAATTTTATAAGCGATTCTTTGACAAAGATGACAACCTGTCATATAATAGTGACGGGGTGTCATCTTTTTTTATACACCCAATGAAAAAGGAGGAATGAACGATGCCATCGGAGCGATTTTTTCGATTGCCAAATGAGAAAATAGAATTGATCAGAAGCGCTGCAATCCGGGAGTTTAAACGAGTATCTCCGGATGAAGCTTCGATCAATAAGATCATTCAGAACGCAGGGATTTCCCGAGGCAGTTTTTATACTTATTTTACAGATAAGGAAGACCTGGTGAAATGGGTACTGGGCGATTTTATCAATCATTACCGTCAGTTTTATTTGGAGGAACTGGAACTGAATGACGGTAATATCTGGGATGTATTTGACCGTGTTTTGCATCATACCATGCATTGGGTGGCTGAGCAGGGACTGGTAGAAATCGTCGGAAATATGATGAAGAGCAGTACATTCGCGGAGCGTTCCATCAACAATCCGTCCGAAGAATGTGAATTGATGGAAGAGAATAAAAAGTACTCTGCAAAGGTATATCAGCTAATAAATCCGAAGTGTTGTCAGGTGAGTCCGCAGGAGTTTGAGGAATTGCTGAGACTGCAGGTGTCGGCACTGGCATATTCGATGAAATTGTATTTTGTGAAGGGGAAAACCGTAGAAGAAGTAGAAGCTGCCTATCAGCGTTGTATGAAACTGCTGTGCTACGGAGCACACCCAAGACATATGGAAAGTGAGGAATTTTAATATGGGTAAGATGGGAAAACTTGTAACAGGAGCAGCAGTTTTAGCCCTTGGAGCAGCAGTTGTTTTTAGATTGAATCAGGAAGATGCGCCGCTGGAAGCGATCCCGGATCCGACTGTCCGTGTTGAGAAACCGATGGAGGCAACGATCGAATTAAAAACCGGTCTGACAGGTACGGTAACAGCGGCTGAGAGTGTATATGTGATCGCGACCGGATCCGGAGAGGTTCTGGATGTGTATGTAAAACTGGGCGATTATGTAGAAAAGGACCAGGAATTGTTTAAGATCGACAACTTACAGCTGGATTCTGCGAAGATCCAGTTGGATGCTGCAAAGATCCAGCTGGCAGATGCTCAGAAGAATCTTGAGAGAATGAAAGTTCTTTATGAGAGCGGAGATATCGCAGCGCAGGCATATGAGCAGGTGGTAAGCGGTGTTGAAGCTGCGAAACTGCAGGTAAAGGGTCTTCAGCTGGCATATGACGCGCAGATGGACGGAACCATTGTAAAAGCACCGATCAGCGGCCGTCTGGAGTCCTTCAGTGTGGTC
>JAFYOD010000089.1 GCA_017556515.1 Lachnospiraceae bacterium | reverse complement strand
TTTTTATTTTCGAACATTCATACGAACCAAAGCTCGTTTCATTCTCGCTTTTGCCAGTTTGATCTCTGTATCAGACGCATTTTTATTGTTGAGGATCGCCTGCGCTCTCTTTCCGGATGCTTCCGCACGAGCCACATCGATCTCTTCCGCCCACTCAAAAGTAGTCGGAACCAGATTTACAGCGCCATTGATCACAGATACCATACCGCCGATACAAGCTGCGCGTCTGCGCTGGCCATCGATCACAACGGTTGCTTCACCCATTCCGAGCGGAGCCACACAGTCTGCATGTTTGGCCATAATACCCATATCTCCTGTAATTGTACGTACGATCAGCTGCTCAGCGATGCCGTCAAACTCCAGTCCGTCCGGTGTAACGATTTTCAAAGGAAAACCTGTCATTATTTCTCACCCTTCCATTTTTCTACCACTTCGTCAATGGTACCTGTAAATAAGAAGTAGGACTCCGGAATCTCGTCATGCTTACCTTCGATGATCTCGCGGAAACCACGGATTGTCTCTTTTAACGGAACGTACTTACCTTCGTAACCTGTGAACTGCTCAGCAACTGCGAACGGCTGGGACAGGAAACGCTGTACTTTACGAGCACGGTTTACTGTAAGCTTATCTTCCTCGGATAACTCATCCATACCCATGATAGCGATGATATCCTGAAGTTCTTTGTAACGCTGTAAGATCTGCTGAACACCACGTGCTGTCTCGTAATGATCCTTACCTACAACTTCCGGAGAAAGGATACGGGAAGTGGAGCTAAGCGGATCTACCGCCGGGTAAATACCGAGGGATGCGATACCACGGTCCAGAGCTGTTGTCGCATCAAGGTGTGCGAATGTTGTAGCCGGAGCCGGATCAGTATAGTCATCGGCCGGTACGTATACAGCCTGAACGGATGTGATGGAACCATTCTTTGTGGATGTGATACGCTCCTGAAGAGCGCCCATCTCTGTTGCAAGTGTCGGCTGGTAACCTACCGCAGACGGCATACGGCCGAGAAGCGCGGATACCTCAGAACCAGCCTGAGTGAAACGGAAAATATTGTCGATGAACAGAAGTACGTCCTGATGTTTTACATCACGGAAATACTCCGCCATTGTCAGACCGGAAAGACCTACTCTCATACGTGCTCCCGGCGGCTCATTCATCTGACCGTAAACCATGGCAGTCTTATTGATAACGCCGGATTCCTGCATCTCACGGTAAAGGTCGTTACCCTCACGAGTACGCTCACCTACACCTGTGAATACGGAAATACCGCCGTGTGCTTTCGCAACGTTATTGATAAGCTCCATGATCAGTACTGTCTTACCTACGCCGGCACCGCCGAACAGACCGATCTTACCACCCTTTGCATACGGGCAGATAAGGTCTACGACTTTAATACCGGTTTCAAGGATTTCTGTAGCAGATTCCTGCTCTTCGTAGGACGGTGCCGGACGATGGATCGGCCATCTCTCTGTCTCAGCATTTACCTGCTCTTTGCCATCGATTGTCTGGCCAAGAAGGTTAAATACACGACCAAGGCACTCTTCGCCTACCGGAACGCTGATCGCTCTGCCTGTGTCAATTGCCGGAATACCGCGGCTTAAACCATCAGTAGAACTCATCGCGATACAGCGAACCACGTTGTCACCGATGTGCTGTGCAACCTCTGCGATAACGACCTGATCACCATTCGGTACCTCGATCGCTGTCAGAAGGTCCGGCAAACATCCATCGGAGAAACGAATGTCTAAAACAGGTCCTACGACCTGAATAACTGTTCCCATATTATTCGCCATTGGGGTTAACTCTCCTTAAACTGAATTGTCCGGTCAGAAATTACTGACCTGCAACAATCTCTGTAATTTCCTGAGTGATCGCAGCCTGACGTGCACGGTTGAACTTCAGACTCAGATCGGCGATCATATCGTCCGCATTCTGAGTTGCAGAATCCATTGCAGACTGTCTTGCTGCCTGCTCTGATGCACGGCTCTCGCAGAGCGCGCCATACAGAACACCTCCCAGATATTCCGGGATGATTGTATCAAATACTTCCTCACAGCTCGGCTCGTACATAATGTCGGATTTCTTTGTATCCTCCGGGATATCATCGCGACGTACCAGCGGCAGAAGCTGCAAGCTTTCCGGATTCTGTGATAAAACAGATACAAAACGGGTGTATGTCACGTAAACACGATCAAATTCACCGTTTAAGTAACGTTTACACAGGTCCTTTGCTACCGTAAAGCAGTCACCCAGTGACATTTCCTCAGCATCTGAGTAAATGGATGTCAGCATCGGGATCTCTTTGGATCTGAAATAATCCACAGTCTTCTTACCAACCGGAAGAACACTTGCCTCCTGATCCGCCATCTTGGAAACAGCCAGCTTCAGAATATTACTGTTGTAGCCGCCCGCAAGACCACGGTCACCGGAGATCACGATGTGAGCCGCCTTCTTTCCGCCTCTGTCTACCAGATACGGAGAAGAAAGGTCACTGTTGGACTCTGCGATCTCATGGATCGCTGCATATAAGATTTCAAAATAAGGACGAGAGGAAGTTACCTGAGCCTGAGCACGGCGCAGCTTGGAAGCCGCTACCATCTGCATCGCTTTGGTAATCTGCCTTGTGCTTTCCATGCTCCGGATTCGGTTTTTGATTTCCTTAGTGGAAACACCAGCCATACTGCTCCTCCTCCCTTACTCTGTCACGAATTCTTTTAATACTTCATTCAGTGCATTCTTTAAGATTTCCTCAGAAGCTTTCTCCATCTTACCTGTTGTACGGATCTCAGCCAGCGCCTCTGCACCGTTGTTATCCATAAACTCACGAAGACGAAGCTCGAACTCCGGAATCTGCTCAACACCAAGTTTGTTCAGGTAGCCGTTTGTTACTGCATAGAAAATGCAAACCTGATGAGCTACCTCTACCGGTGCATTGTTCTTCTGTTTCAGAACCGCAACGATTCTCTCACCAAGAGCAAGACGAGCCTTTGTATCCGCATCAAGGTCGGAACCGAACTGTGCGAAGCTCTGAAGCTCTCTGTACTGAGAATACAGAAGTTTTAAGGAACCGGATACTTTCTTCATCGCCTTGATCTGCGCTGCACCACCAACTCGGGATACGGAGATACCCGGGTTAACCGCCGGCATAATACCGGAGTTGAAGAGCTCAGACTCAAGGAAGATCTGACCGTCTGTAATAGAGATAACGTTAGTCGGGATGTATGCAGATACGTCTCCGGCCTGTGTCTCGATGATCGGGAGAGCTGTAAGGCTTCCGCCACCCTTTTCTGCGGACAGCTGCGCTGCACGCTCTAAGAGTCTGGAGTGAAGGTAGAATACGTCACCCGGATAAGCCTCACGTCCCGGCGGACGGCGGATCAAAAGGGAGATTGCACGATATGCAACCGCATGTTTACTTAAATCATCGTAGATAACGAGAACGTCTTTACCCTGGTGCATGAAGTGCTCACCCATTGTACAGCCTGTGTACGGAGCGATGTACTGCATCGGAGCCAGCTCGGAAGCTGTCGCGGATACTACGATTGTGTAATCCATAGCACCTGCATTTGTAAGGTTCTCTACGATACTTGCAACAGTAGAACGTTTCTGACCGATGGCAACGTAAATACAGATTACGTCTTTGCCTTTCTGGTTGATAATTGTATCTGTTGCGATTGTTGTTTTACCGGTCTGACGGTCACCAATGATAAGCTCACGCTGACCGCGGCCGATCGGGATCATAGAGTCGATGGCCTTGATACCTGTCTGTAACGGTACGTTTACCGGTTCTCTGTCAATGATACCCGGAGCCGGCATCTCGATCGGGCGGAATCCTTCGGATTCGATCACACCCTTGCCATCGATCGGCTCACCAAGAGCATCTACTACACGGCCGATCAGATTTGCGCCAACCGGTACGGAAACTACGCGACCGGTACGTTTTACTGTATCGCCTTCTTTGATACCGTTGTCAGTACCTAAAACTACGATAGAAACTGTGTTTTCTTCCAGGTTCTGTGCAAGACCGTAAGAGCCGTTCGGGAATTCCACAAGCTCGCCGGCTACGCACTTATCAAGACCGGAAACTCTTGCGATACCGTCACCTACAAGGATAACGATACCTGTCTCACTTGTCTCGATCTTATTTTCGTAGTTCTTGATCTGACTGCGGATAATTTTGGTAATTTCTTCAGATCTTAATTCCATTTACTGTCCCTGCTTTCTAGCTTATAGTACGGTATTTTTCAGCAGGCCGCCAATGGCTTCCAGCCGGTGTGCTACCGTATCGTCCAGGCGTTTTCCGTCAAAGTCCAGACGCACACCGCCAATACAATCAGCCTCTACCTGATTCACAATCATGACTGTCTTACCCGTAATACCGGATAATTTCTTTGTCAGCTTCTCTGTCTGCTCCTTGGAGAGCGGGATCGCTGTCACGGCCTTGACCGGAAGAATGCCATGGTCCTCATTGTACTGAGACTCGAACATCTCGCAGCAATCAAAAAACTGACGTGCATAGCCCTTCTCTGTAAGAATCTTCAGGAAATTCAATACATAGAGGTGCACTTTTCCACGGAGGCTGTCGTCCACGATCTTACAACGCTCATCTTTTGTAAGACTTGCCGCTGCAAGAAGACGCAGAAACTCCGGTTCCTCAGAAAAACTTTCCTTCAGAACATTTAATTCTTCTAAGACCACACTGTCCAGTCCCTCATCTTTTGCAAGGGAGTACAGCGCCTGTCCATAAACATTTCCGACTTGGGTCATGGATTAGTCCCCCAATTCATTAATGAATTCGTCTACCAGCTTAGCCTGATCCACGTCAGTTAACTCACGGCCAACAACCTTCTCTGCGATCGCCATAGCCATCTCAGAGATCTCGTTCTTCGCATCGTTGAGTGCTTTCTTTTTCTCCTGCGCAATATCAGCTGCTGCCTTGTCAAGAATCGCTCTCGCCTCAGCATTTGCCTGGCTGATGATCTCATCCTGACGGTTCTGGCCTCTTGCCACAGCTTCCTTCACCATACGGTCACTTGTCTGCTGAGCCTGAGCCAGTTTCTCTTTATACTCGTTCTCGAGCGCCTGTGCGCTGTCTTTCGCTGCACCGGCTGCATCATACATGGCATCGATCTCTTTCTGGCGGCTGTCGATCATATTTTTCACCGGAACAAATAAACATTTCTTCGCGACAAAGAAAATTGCCAGTGTGTTCATCAGTACGAAAAACGCAGTCCAGAAATTAACCCCAATAAAACTCTCAAACACTTTGTTTCACTCCTCTCTGTGGGATACGGAAAAAAGCGCTGATTACAGAACGAACAGAATCAGGAACGCGATTAACAGGGAGTAGATACCTGTTGTCTCCGCGATCGCACAACCAAGGATCATGTTGATACGAAGATTATCTGCTACTTCCGGCTGACGTGCCATACCATCGAGTGCGTGACCTACTGCAGTACCCTCACCAATACCAGGTCCGATAGCACCGATACCCATACATAAACCTGCACCAATTGCTTTACCTGCGATTGCAATAGCTGCTGCTAATTCCATAAATGTTTCCTCCTAAAATTAAATTATAATTTTTTAAAACTTAACAAATCCTACGCTTCCACGTCATTACTCGGTCCCGGAAGGGAACCGGAGATGTATACCATGGATAACAGCGTAAATACCAGCGCCTGTACGCATCCGGAGAAAATATCAAAGTAACAGGAAAGTACCGCCGGGATACCGAAGGAAAGAATCGGAATACCGGATAAAATTCCCATTGCCTGAAGAATACCGAACAGACCAAGCACAAAGCTGACAGCTCCAAAGATCTTAAAGCCTAACTTATCTTTCTTTACGATCCAAAGTGCTGCGCCTACCGCCATCAGGATCGCTCCTACCAGCCAGCCCTGGGATGCGATCAGCCCAAGAACCAGTGTAGACAACATACTGAAAGCAGTATAAATGATAGAGTTGATAACACCGCCGCCCGCGATATTACCAAAATGACGGAACGCCATGGATATCGGCTGAGCGATCTCACTGATAACGTTCATCGGTGTCATGACTGCGATCGGTTCTGCAAAACCTTTCAGCCAGCCAACCACACCATTGTTCTTAATGTTGTTGTACCAGATGATTACAGATACCATCAATGCCCATACAAGTGTACAGCTCAGGTCCGCAGTTGCGGAACGTAAGAAACCTGTCAGACCGATCAAGCTTCCGCCCACACTGCAAAGGAAGATCGTACCCATAAGCGGCGCCCAATCCGCATTGTGTGCACCCATCGCACTGATCGTCAGATCATAGATTAAGGCAACACCTTTCTCGACAAGCACCTGAACACCTGTCGGACGCTTCTGCAGATTTTTGCCCAACTTGATACAAGCTGTGATCAGGAGGATCGTAACGATCCACGAAGACACGGCTGTCTGCGTGATCGGAATACCTCCGAAGATCGGAATTGTAAAATAGACAAATGCACCAGTAACACTTATGTTCATGCTTTCTTAATCACCTGCCTTTCTAAAAAATTCAGCTACCGTAATGGTAGGGCGAACCATTACAAACGGAATGACCATCGCAAGAGGATCACAAAGCCCGCTCTTTGCGAATGCGATCAAAATAACAAAGATCGCCAGCATACGAGTCATCATAAAGCTCTGCATCAGTTTCTTTCCGCCCTTCACATCCTGATTCATCGCCCTGTCTGCCGCCATATCAGCCGACAATGCCATAAAAAAGAAGTTCAGAACAGAAATCACTGCTCCTACGATACCGCCAAGCAGTACTGTCCGATCGAAACGACCAAGCAACGCATAAATCCCCCACATTGCAGCCACTCCGATACACTCTCCGATCGCAATGATCCTGGTTTCCTTGAGAACAAATTTACGAACAGCCATAAATCTCCTCCGGCATCAATTATGATCATTAAAAAATACAGACGGAGCGTCTTTCTTCTTATTTTTATTGTGCATCTCACTGAGGATTTTCATACTCTGTACAAATCCATGGATCGCACAATACATGCCAATAAAAATTCCAACGAAAATAACCCAGATACCCAGTTCAAACGTCTGTCTGATCCAAACTGCTCCCCAGACAAAACCGATCAGTGGGAACGCCACGGAAAGGCCAAGCTGAGTCAGCCATACGAGTAAGCTCAGTTCTTTCAGAGTTATCATCTCCTTCGCATTTTTCCTACAATTATACACCAAGAAGAGCATTCCGACAATCGTTTCTTATTGGAAAGAGAAAAACCGCCCCGACTAAAGCCGGAGCGGTCTGAAATCTGCATTATTTGCTTGTCATTAAATCAAGGCAAAGTTTTGCTGTCTTGTTTAAATCTTCGATCTTGATGCACTCTTCTGTTGTATGTACTTTTGTCATACCAACGCCGAGAACTACACCCTTAACACCCTGAAGAGCCATTACGTTAAGGTCAGATCCGCCGCCGCCCTTAGCTGTGTAGAAGTTGTAGCCAAGTTTGTCGCAGGAAGATTTGATTCTCTGAACGAGTGCGTCCTCTTCCGGAACGTTGAAGCTTACATAGTTTGTCATAAGGTTGCACTCTAATGTAGCACCCATCTCGTCACAAGCTGCCTGTAAGCAATCTTTGATGTGAGCTGCCTGAGCGTTTAACTTGTCAAGGTTACGGGAACGAACTTCAGCGATGAATTCGCACTTATCCGGAACGATGTTTGTAGCGTACTCAGCTTTGATTGTACCGATGTTACATGTTGTCTCTTCGTCGATTCTGAGAAGGTTCATGTTAGCGATACCTTTAGCAGCTACCTGGATAGCGGAAATACCGTTCTCCGGAGCAAGACCAGCGTGGGATGTCTTACCATGGATAGTAGCGATAACTTTGATCTGGCCCGGTCCGCATGTGATAACTTTACCTACGTCTCCGCTGGAGTCAAGAACGATCGCTTCTTTACCTTTGATCATGGACCAATCCATGTTCTTGATACCGTTCATACCGCCTTCTTCGCCGATGGAGAAGAGGATCTCAGTATTTCTGCACGGAATGTTGTTTTCTTTGATTGTCTGAACAGCTTCCATGATAGCAGCTACGCCACATTTGTCGTCGCCAGCAAGGATTGTGGAACCGTCTGTGTGAACAACGCCGTCTGTGATGATCGGTTTAATGCCGTTGCCCGGTTTAACTGTATCAAGGTGTGCGGAGAAGATTGTCGGCTCGCCGCCAAGCTCACCCGGCATATATGCGTGAACGTTGTAACCGTTGGAACCGAAGCCCTCACCGGCTTTGTCAGTCTGAACTTCGAAGCCAAGAGCCTGAAGGTCTGCTACCATTCTGTCACACATGTTTTTCTCATTTTTTGTTTCGCTGTCGATCTGAACGTACTCAAGGAAATTGTCCAGAAGTCTCTTTTCGTTAATCATTGTAAACCCCTCCATTTTATAAATAAAAAATTATTTAGTTCATAAGTTCCTTTTCGATCAGTGTTGTTACCTTATTATAATCATACATCTCGAAAGTAACATCTGACTGTTTTTTATACCATGCTTTCATCTCAGAATATGTTGTGGAATAAGATCCATAACCGAGATACAGCTCCGGTGTCTTAAATGTGTCGGCAAACACGACCATCGGCATCATCTTAACGCCCTGAATCCCCTGTTCAGCCAGGATTGCCTCGATATCCGCAATACCTCTCTTGATCTCATGCAGCGGGTTCGGGATCTCTTCTTTACGCTCGTTATCCTCACGTCTCCAAGTCGCACCATCCGGTGTACCGAATACTTTAAGACCCCATCCGTAAATCTTCACAAAATAGATACCGCTCTTGTCCATCATCAAGCCGTCCAGCTTCACGTCTCCGCTCGGAAGATGAAGTGTTACGTTCTCAAAATACTTAAACGGTTTCTTTCCAAGAGATTTTAAACGCTTGTTTGTTCTGGCTACCGCTCTTACCTGATCACGCTGTGCGGTCATGATCTTTGCAATGATGATAAAAGCTAAGATTCCGATTGCCAGCACACTAAAACAGAAGATATAATCCTCTGCCGTATGTAATTTCCAGAGTTCAAAATCCTCACCATAGAAGAAATACTCTAAGGCGGTTTCACTTTTTTTGTTCATTATACCAGTTTCCTCCTAAAACGTACACAAATACTCGTTATATTTTACCATATTTGCCCTTAAAACGCAAGCAAATGAATCCTCAATAAAAGTTTATAATTATTTTATATTTTTCACCGTATCTTTACTTTTCATATTGACATTTTGCACAAGAAATCGTAAAATGAGGTATACGATTTGTTCGGAATTACTATGTTCAAATTTGAGGAGAGGCGAATGGAAAACATCTTAATTCAGGAGAACATTTCAAAAACAACAAAATAATTTATGGGGGTAAATTATGGCAAAAGAAAACACAGCTGGCAAAAAATCTTTTATCGATAGCTTTTGTGGCGCCATCGAAAAAGTAGCCAACAAACTTCCGTCACCGTTTATGATTTTCGTAATCTTATTCGCAGTGACAGCAGTATTATCCTGCTTACTTAGTGTTATGGGCGTTGAAGGTATCCATCCGACAACAGGTGCTGTTATTACAGTAAACAACTTCTTCTCCCGTGCAGGTATCGTATGGCTCGTTAAGGGCATGGTAACTAACATGACAGGTTACGCACCGTTCGGTCTCGTACTTGTTATGACAATCGGTATCGGTATGCTCGAGCAGACTGGTATGGTTAACACACTTCTTCGTGTATGTATGGCGAAAGTTCCGTCCGCACTCGTTCCGTTCGGATGTGCACTTATCGGTATCTGTGGTAACCTCTTCTCTGACTCTTGTGCAGTTATCATCCCGCCGTTAGCAGGCCTTGCATTCATCGGCGTTGGCAGACATCCGATCGCTGGTATGCTTTGCGCATTCCTTGGTACACAGGGTGGTTTCTCTGCGAACCTTATCATCGCTGGTACAGACGGTCTTCTTGCTGGTATCACAAACACAGTACTTGACGGTTTCTTCGGCGAAGGCGTTTATCACGTAGAAGTAGTTTGTAACTGGTTCTTCATGATCGCTTCCACATTCATGCTTTCCATCGTTATCGCTCTTTGCGATCAGTTCATCCTTGAGCCGCGTTTCGGTAAATACGTTCCGGGTTCTGGTGCAACTGGTGAAGTTATTTCCATGGATGCTCCGACTAAGGAAGAAGTTTCCGCATTAAAGGCTTCCGGTCTTGCAGGTCTTGCTTATGCAGCTCTGATCGGTGTTGGTCTTGCAACAAGAATCCTTACAAACGAAGATGGTTCCATCCTTTCTTCCCCGTTCTTAAGCGGTATTATCGTAATCTTATTCTTCCTGTTCTTCGTTACAGGTCTTGCTTACGGTATTAAGATTGGCGTTATCAAATCTGAGCGTGACATCTCCAAACTCATGCAGGTTCAGGTTAGAACAATGGCTCCGTTCATCGTTACAGTATTCATCTCCGCTCAGTTCGTAAACCTCTTCAACTGGACACAGATGGGTACACTCCTTTCCATCGCAGGCGCTAACTTCCTTGAGATGACAGGTTTCACAGGCATGCCGATGTTAATCTTCTTCATCTTCATGGTAGCATGTATCAACCTGTTAATGGGTTCCTCTTCCGCGAAGTGGACAATCCTTGCTCCGATCTTCATCCCGATGATGGCTGTTCTTGGTTACGAGCCGGCGTTCATCCAGGTTACATACCGTATTGGTGACTCCTGTACAAACGCTATGTCTCCGATGTCCGCATACCTTATCATGATCCTTGGTATCGGCCAGGAGAAATACGACAAAGATATCGAGTTCGGTACTCTTCTTTCCAACCTCGTACCGTGCTGTCTCGTTATGTTAGTTGTATGGTCTATCTTCTACGTAATCTACAATACTATCGGCCTTCCGATCGGACCGGGCGTTGGTATGTACCTTCCGGCAGACATCGCAGCTCTTATCTAATCAATTGTTAACAATTTAAGATAAGCTGTTAAAAATCTTAACGTGATTATAAACAATCCGGTTCAGAGTTTTCTCTGTTCCGGATTGTTTTTTCTTTGTATTTTCTACATTTTCTCCCTTTTTCTTTGCAAAAAACTCTAGACAAACGCCTTGAACCTAAGTATAATGTGTTTATAAAATGTTTATTTTTTCTTAAGACTTGTTAAGACGCAGAAAAGATAGACGTTTTTTTGCCGTTAACGTAATGGAAAAAATATCGGGGGATAGTTTTCAAACCATTACACAAAAAATTTAATAGGAGGGTTCTTTTATGAGCAACAACACTCAGAAAAAGTCTGCGATGGACGTATTCCTTACCGGAATTGAGAAAGTTTGTAACAAACTTCCGTCCCCGCCATTTATCTTCATGTTCCTGTTCGCATTAGTAGGCGTACTCAGCTTCGTAGTATCCGCAACAGGCGCAAGCGTAATCAACCCGTCCAACGGCGAAGTAGTTCAGGCTCAGAACTTCTTATCCGTTGCAGGTCTTCACTGGTTCCTTAACAACATGGTATCCAACTTCACAGGCTTCGCACCGTTAGGTCTTGTTATCACAATGACACTCGGTATCGGTCTTTGTGAGGAATCCGGCCTCGTTATGTCTCTTTTAAGAGCAGGTCTTTCCGACGTTCCGCCGGCAATCGTTCCGTACCTTATCGCTTTCATCGGTACAGTTGGTAACATCGCTTCCGATACAGCAAACGTTATCGTTCCGCCGGTAGCTGGTATCCTCTTCCTCGCAGCAGGCAGAAACCCGATCGTTGGTATGATCTGTGGTTACGCTGGTGCGAACGCAGGTTTCACAGCTAACCTTATGATCGCTGGTACAGACTCCTTATTACAGGGTATCACAAACACAGCTATCCTTACACTTATCCCGGATGGCTCCTTCCAGGTTGACGTTACATGTAACTGGTTCTTCATGATCGCT
>JAFYOD010000088.1 GCA_017556515.1 Lachnospiraceae bacterium | reverse complement strand
GCCTTAATACGATCAATATCACCCTTACCATAATTTTGTCCGCCATACGTTGCAACAGCCTGTCCCATGGCTACCATGCCCTGTTCCACCAGTGCTTCCAGCTTACCTGCTGCAGTATAGGCAGCCACCGCATTCGATCCATACAAATTGATCGCCGACTGCATCACCATACCTCCGGAAGCTGTGATCGCAAACTGAAATGCCATGGGGAGGCCCATGGAAAGCTGATGCCTAGAATCATGAGAATTCAGCTTCCATTGATTTCTTTCCGGAGTCAATGCCTTCACCTTCATAAAAATATATCCACCACAAAGTACTGCAGAAACCGCCTGAGATACGATTGTCGCCAATGCAGCACCAGCCACCCCCATATGAAACCATACGATAAACACAAGATCCAGCACAATATTCAAACACGAAGAAAACACCAGGAAAAACAACGGAGCCTGACTGTTCCCTACCGCACGCAGATATGCAGAAAACAAATTATAGAACACGGTCGCAACAATACCGCCGCTGATGATCATAATGTATGTATACGCATCTGTAAAAATATCTTCCGGAGTATTCATCATACCAAGAAGGGGGCGCATCACTCCAACACAGGTCAGTGTCAGGATCAAGGTCGAAAGCACAGCCAGGATCACACCATTGGCAACACTCCTACGCACTCCCTGAGCATCTCCTGCGCCAAACCGCTGAGAGGTCAAAATGGAAAATCCTGAGGTAATGCCCTGTGCAAATCCATTGATCAAAAACATGATGGTTCCCGTAGAACCAACCGCAGCCAGGGCTCCTGCTCCGACAAAACGGCCCACGATCACAGTGTCTGCCATATTATAAAACTGCTGGAATACATTTCCTAATAATAGAGGAAGTGTAAATCTCAAAAGGACCGGAAGCGGTTTTCCTTTCGTCATATCAAGTTCCATCTATAACGCCTCCATCATCTCTTGAGCAAATGCTCTCGCATGCTGTTCCTTATCTGCATCCATAAAGATTGTATGATATCCTAAATGACGCTCTGCCAATTGTCCTAAATAGCGAAGTCCGCTATGTTTGCAATAGCGTTTCAATCCATCTTCCCACAAGTCCGCTCCTTTTTCAGGGCGATATCCACAGGTTGTAATGGATGCAACCGCTTTTCCGGCCCAAAGTGCAGGCCCCATCTTGTCATCATAATATTTATTCATACCATACACAAGACGATCCATCAATGCCTTCATCGGTGCCGTACAATACCAGCAATAAATCGGTGTCGCAAATACAAGCAGATCCGCTTCAAGAATCTTATCAAAAATATCCTGAGCATCATCCTGTCTTGCACATCCAAACACCTTCCAGTCCTTCTGACATGCTCTACACGCCATACACGGTTTGATATCCTTATCATACAGCCAAACCATTTCCACTTCATGACCGGCAGATTTCAGTTCATCTGTAAATGGATTCACAAGTGCAGCTGTGTTACCGTCTTTGCGCGGACTGCCCATTAAAATATATATCTTCATTTTTTGCTCCTTTTAAAGCTTATCACTTTCCATTGCCAGTAAATATTCCAACAACCCTTCACATCCGGCAGAAACATCTCTCCAGGTCGCACCAAAATCCCTTGTATACCACGGATCCGCTACATCTCCTGCTCTGTCCATATTTCTCTTACCTTCGATAATCTCCTTCCATCCATCTTCGGCAAACTCCATCATCTTATAAAATTTTCCATCCGGATCTCCACCCGTGATCTTGTTCATATACCGAATGTTGATCCCTTCCATACCGATCAGATAATGGTATTTGGCATAGTCTGCCTTGGTCAGCTGTACCGCACGCTTGCCTTCACAACTGATCCCGTGCTTCTCCAATTCCTTTTTCGCCGGCGGATATACCGGATTGCCAACTCCATTCCAGATTTCCTCTGTACTGGTTGCAGAAGATTCAATATGAAAATGATTTGCAAGATTACGCTTTGCAACAAGATCTTTCATAACAAACTCCGCCATTGGAGAGCGGCAAATATTGCCCCAGCAAACGAACATGATGTTTATCATACCTTATTTCTCCTTATATCTTCACTTCTTTAATATTCAATAAAAAAACCGAGTCATGATATTTTTACCATATCATAATCTCGGCTTCATGGTAAACAAATTCAGAAACAAAAAATACCGAGAAACCTTTGTTTATAAGGCTTCTCGGTACCTCTAAGTCATGAGACATCGGGGATTCGAACCCCGGACAACTTGATTAAAAGTCAAGTGCTCTACCGACTGAGCTAATATCCCATAAAAAGCTCTTGATCTCTCAAGAGCTTTCGTAGCGGAAGGGAGATTCGAACTCTCGACACTACGGGTATGAACCGTATGCTCTAGCCAACTGAGCTATTCCGCCATAAATAACTTATTCAGTTATAATGCCCAGAGCCGGAATCGAACCAGCGACACATGGATTTTCAGTCCATTGCTCTACCAACTGAGCTATCTGGGCACGTCTT
>JAFYOD010000087.1 GCA_017556515.1 Lachnospiraceae bacterium | reverse complement strand
TGTGTAGTATGTAAATCCTGCAATGATCAGGACTACGATCAGGAGCATGCAGATCAATGCCGCGATGAAGTTTGCATTATCAAAGATCAGGTAAGGCATGATCAGTGCAATTACGGTAAAGAGGTAGGCAATGCCTGTGTAGGTACAGGATTTCAATGCGTCGTCTCGGCCTTCGCTGCGGGCTGCCAGGAATTCACTGGAAGCCATGGAGAATGTGGCGGAAATTCCGATGATCAGTCCGGACAGTGCGGTTAATCGTGTGTTCTGCAGAGCAAAGGTGAAGCCTGCCAGGGAACCTGTCAGTTCTACCAGAGCATCATTCAGGCCAAGCACCATACTTCCGACATACTGAAGGCGTTCTTCATCTAACATACCGAGCAGAGCATTTTCATGTTCTTCTTCCTGCTGTCGGATCAGAATGCTTTCTTCCACTTCATTTGCAAGAAGAGCATACTCTTCCTGAGAAGCATTTTCACCGTTTTCCATCATCTTGATGGTGAAGGTAAATCCCATGATCCTTGCCATCAGCTTGTACCATTGAATCTTTCCTTTTTCCGGTTTCATCTCAAGACCGGTATACTGTTTCCAGATCTCATAATGTGCACGTTCTTCCTGTGCCAGGCGCAGGAGGACTTTTTTATTTTCCTCGCCTTTTGCAAATTTGGCGATCGCTTCATAAATATAGCTTTCAGTTAACTCACTTTGCTGCATCTTCTTGATGATGGCAAGTGCCTGTGAGGATAGTTCTTTTTTCATAAATATCAGACTCTCCCTTCAATTGTATAATCAAGTGAGGATGTTTTTTGTTATTATACAGCAAATGACAAATAATGGCAAGATTATGGCCGAGAATGAAGCTTCGAATTTTGGAAATAAATATAAAGAAACTATAAAATTAGCACTCGACAATTGACAGTGCTAACAATGTGTGCTATAGTTCTGCTAGAACAAACGAAATGCTTCTATTCTATTAGTTATAGGAGGATCTGAATTATGAATATCAATAAATTTACACAGAAATCCATTCAGGCAGTGCAGGGGTGTGAGAAGCTTGCATATGAGTATGGAAATCAGCAGGTTGGTCAGGAGCATTTACTGGCAAGCCTTCTCAGCCTGGAAGACAGCCTGATCTTAAATTTGATCAATAAGATGAATATTTCGGGAGAACGCTTCAAAAATGAAGCGGAGCAGCTGCTCAATAAACTTCCGAAGGTATCCGGAGGCGGACAGATCTATATCAATAATGATTTAAATAAAGTGCTGATCAATGCGGAGGACGAGGCGAAAGCCATGGGAGACGAATACGTCTCTGTGGAGCATCTGTTTCTTTGCCTGATGAAAGAGGCGAACCGTGCATTAAAAGATTTGTTTAAGAGTTTTGATATCGACCGCAACAAATTTTTACAGGCATTGTCCACTGTACGAGGTAATCAGCGAGTGGTCAGTGACAATCCGGAAGCAACTTATGATACATTAAATAAATATGGTGCAGATCTGGTGGAACGTGCCAGAGAGCAGAAACTGGACCCGGTCATCGGACGTGATGCGGAGATCCGAAATGTGGTGCGTATTCTTTCCAGAAAGACAAAAAACAATCCGGTCTTGATTGGTGAACCAGGTGTCGGTAAGACAGCAGTGGTAGAGGGGCTGGCCCAGCGAATTGTCCGTGGAGATGTTCCGGAGGGATTAAAAGATAAGAAATTATTCTCTCTCGATATGGGGGCACTGGTGGCAGGAGCCAAGTACCGAGGCGAGTTTGAGGAGCGTTTGAAAGCTGTTCTGGATGAAGTGAAAAAGAGTGATGGTCAGATCATTCTGTTCATCGATGAACTTCACACCATCGTCGGTGCTGGCAAATCCGACGGAGCCATGGACGCCGGCAATATGTTAAAACCAATGCTGGCTCGTGGTGAACTGCACTGTATCGGTGCTACAACTCTCGATGAATATCGAAAATACATTGAAAAAGATCCGGCGCTGGAGCGTCGTTTCCAGCCGGTTCTCGTGGATGAGCCGACGGTGGAAGATACCATTTCTATTCTTCGTGGTCTGAAAGACCGCTATGAAGTTTACCACGGCGTAAAGATCACAGACTCTGCGCTGGTGAGTGCAGCCGTTCTTTCGAACCGTTATATCAGCGACCGTTTCCTTCCGGATAAGGCCATTGATCTGGTAGATGAGGCTTGTGCCATGATCAAAACGGAAATGGATTCTATGCCGACTGAACTGGATGAATTGTCCAGAAAGATCATGCAGATGGAGATCGAAGAGGCGGCCCTGAAAAAAGAAACTGACCGACTTAGTCAGGATCGTCTGGCAGATCTTCAGAAAGAACTGGCAGAACTCCACGATGTATTTGCCGCTCAGAAAGCCCAGTGGGAAAATGAAAAGGCATCCGTGGATAAACTGTCCAAACTTCGTGAAGAAATTGAGACTGTGCATCGCCAGATCCAGGATGCGCAGCAGAGATATGATCTCAATAAGGCAGCAGAGTTACAGTACGGAAGACTTCCTCAGTTGGAGAAAGAACTTCGTGAGGAAGAAGAGCGTGTGAACAACCAGGATCTGAGTCTGGTGCATGAGAGCGTGACCGACGATGAGATCGCGCGAATTATTTCTCGCTGGACAGGAATCCCGGTAGCAAAGCTGACTGAGAGCGAGCGTAATAAAACTCTTCATCTGGACGAACAGCTCCATAAACGTGTGGTTGGTCAGGATGAAGGCGTGGAGAAAGTAACAGAAGCGATCATCCGTTCCAAAGCAGGCATCAAAGATCCGACCAAGCCGATCGGTTCCTTCTTATTCTTAGGACCGACCGGTGTCGGTAAGACAGAGCTTGCGAAGGCACTGGCTGAGAATCTCTTTGACGACGAGACCAACATGGTCCGCATCGATATGAGCGAATACATGGAGAAACACTCCGTATCCAGACTGATCGGAGCTCCTCCGGGATATGTTGGATACGATGAGGGTGGTCAGCTGACCGAGGCGGTTCGAAGAAAACCATACTGTGTTGTGCTGTTTGATGAGGTGGAAAAGGCCCATCCGGATGTATTCAATGTGCTTCTCCAGGTATTGGATGACGGACGTATCACAGATTCCATGGGCAAGACCGTAGACTTCAAGAATACGATTATCATCTTAACTTCAAACATCGGTTCCCAGTATCTTCTGGATGGAATCGATGAGGAAGGCATGATCCGACCGGAAGCAGAGAAAGCTGTCATGCACGACCTCCGGGCTCACTTCAGACCGGAATTCTTAAACCGTCTGGATGAGACAGTATTATTCAAACCACTGACAAAAAATAATATCAGTGGAATCATCAATCTGCTGATCGCAGATGTGAATAAGCGCCTTGCAGACAAGGAACTTTCTATTGCACTGACTGAGGAAGCAAAAGCATTTATCGTGGAAAATGGATACGATCCGGTATACGGTGCAAGACCACTCAAACGTTACCTGCAGAAACACGTGGAAACATTAGCTGCGAAGCTGATCCTTTCCGATGGCGTGCGCGTGGGCGATACGATCCTGATCGAAATCGTGGATGGAAAGATGAGCGCGAGAGCAGTAAAGTAAGTGTGGTTTTAACTAGGTTAACTTAGTAGAAAAAGAGTCCCAGGGTGACAAGAATTTTCTTGTTGGAAATTCTTGTTAATCCTGGGAAATTTGATTTTTTAAGTTAATGGATATTAGATAATCCAATACATGAAGTGATTTGGCGTGAACTTTTTGGACATCCTAGCGTGTTGCAGACCACAAAATCACATTACTCATTCACACTAAACACAACCGTTGTGACAATTGAGCTTTTTTATGTGCAAGAAATCCAATGTTTTCATATGGAGCTTCCATCTAACATGTGATTTCGTTATGCATAATTGGATTTTCTGTCCAGTTTCCCATATTTTTTGCCTCTGCTTTATTTGATTTTATTAAAGAATTTGGGCTACCTATCCAATCAAGCTACTCATTTCCCAAAATCACTGGGACAGATTCCTTACATTTTTACTTTAATGTCCCAATATTGAAGTTTTACATATCAAACATGAGCTTATATCCCAAGCTTCCGAAGTCACTTGCGTATCAACCAAGATAACTTGGCAAGCAAAAGTCCCATAAATGTCAGGTGTTTCCAAAAAGAACCATAGAATTTCGTCGGCACTTGGCGCTGTTTGCAGCGCCTTAGTACCGTTACGAAATTCTCTGAGCGCGAGTGTGTTCTTTTGGAAATTCCTAGCATTTATGGGACTCTTTTGTTACCAAGTTAATTCAATTAAACCCACATTTAACAAAGAACCTCTCAAAAACACAGATTTACGTTGACACATCACAGTGTTATCATTTATTATTAAAGGAACTTCGAATTTTTGTTGATAAGAGTTGACTTTGTAAAAAGTTTGATATATAGGAGGAAATCGAGCATGAATGGTGCACAGGCTATAATTAAATGCCTTGAAAACGAAGGCGTAGAGATGATATTTGGTTATCCGGGCGTGGCGATCTGTCCGTTTTATGATGCTGTGCTGGATTCTGATATCAGAACTGTCCTCGTACGATCTGAGCAGAACGCAGCCCACGCAGCGAGCGGTATGGCCCGCGTGACAGGAAAGGTAGGCGTCTGCGCAGTAACAAGCGGACCTGGCGCCACAAACCTCATTACCGGTATTGCGACTGCATTTGCGGACAGTATTCCGCTGATCTGCATTACCGGTCAGGTAAAAAGCGAGCTGATCGGTAGTGACGTATTCCAGGAAGCAGATATCACAGGTGCAACCGAATCTTTCGTTAAATACAGCTATCTTGTAAATAATGTAGAAGACATTCCGAGAATTATGAAAGAAGCGTTCTACATTGCCAATACAGGAAGAAAAGGACCGGTTCTGATCGACGTTCCGATCGATATTCAGCAGGCGACTATCAAGAAGTTCAAATATCCGGAGGCAGTTTCTCTCCGTACTTACAAACCGACTGTCAAAGGTCATGCAGTACAGATGAAGAAAGTGATGGCAGAGCTTGAAAAAGCAAAACGTCCGGTTATCTGTGCAGGTGGCGGTGTGCTGTTAAGTGATGCTGTGAAAGAGATGCGTGAATTCGCGCACAAATACCGTGTTCCGGTAGTTTCTACAATGATGGGTATCGGTGCGATGCCGACACAGGATGAACTCTATTTCGGTATGGTTGGAAACAACGGTGCTTCCTACGCTAACCGAGCAATGAATGAGGCAGATATGGTCATCATGGTTGGTGCACGTGTTGCAGACCGTGCGGTAAATCAGCCGGAGATCATTACAAGAAATAAGATTTTAGTACATATGGACGTTGACCCGGCGGAGATCGGAAAGAACGCAGGTCCGACAATCCCGTTAGTAGGCGATGCGAAGCACATCTTTGCAGATATGCTGGAGACTGAGATCGAAGTGGATCATGAGGAATGGATCCAGACACTTACAGGATATACAAAATCTATGGCACAGAGAAGAAATCCGGATCCGATGTATGTAGATCCGGCAGCATTCGTGCGTAAATTATCCGAGAAGATGGACGCCAACGGCATTTATGTTGCGGACGTAGGTCAGAACCAGATCTGGTCTTGCAGAAACTATCAGATGAGAGACGGAAGTTTCCTGACATCCGGCGGTATGGGTACTATGGGTTACTCCATCCCGGCAGCGATGGGTGCAAAACTGGGATGTCCGGACAGACAGGCAGTTGCTGTTTGTGGTGACGGTTCCTTCCAGATGTCTATGTGTGAACTTGCGACCATGCGTCAGCACGGAGCGGCTGCAAAAGTTGTAGTTATGAAGAATGGCTTCCTTGGTATGGTGCGTGAGTACCAGACAAAGACATATAACAATCGTTTCTCCGTGGTAGATCTTTCCGGAAGTCCGGACCTGAGCAAGATCGCAGAGGCATACGGCATTCCGTTTATTCGTGTGACCAACATGCGTGAGGCAGATGAGGCCATTGAGAAATTCTTAGAAAAAGACGAAACTGTGCTGATGGAAATTTTAGTTCATCCGCTTGACATGGTATAGGAGGGGAAGATTTATGAAAAAGATTTATTCTGTTCTTGTAGAGAACCGCTCCGGTGTCCTGTTCAAAGTAGCCGGTCTTTTCTCAAGAAGAGCATTCAACATCAACAGCCTTGTAGTAGGTGAAACAGACGATCCGACCATGTCCAGAATGACAATTGTTTCCAGCGGAGACAGCCATACACATGAGCAGATCGAAAAACAGTTAAATAAAAAGCTGGATGTTATTAAGGTAAAAACATTTGAGGAGTATGAGTGTATCTCCAGAGAGCTGATGCTGATCAAAGTAAAATATAACCGTAATAACAGAAAAGACATTATGGAGATCTGCAATATCATGAGAGCAGAGATCTTAGATATGTCCAAATACCACATGCTGATCCAGGTATGCGATACATCTGAGCGTGTACAGCAGTTTATTGCCATGATGCAGGGTATCAGCATTACAGAAGTTTCCCGTACAGGAACGGTGGCGCTTCCGAAGTGCAAAGAAAACGATTAATCATATTGACAGAAGATGCGGAGAGAATAAAAATTCTCTCCGTATTTT
>JAFYOD010000086.1 GCA_017556515.1 Lachnospiraceae bacterium | reverse complement strand
TAGCTTCCCAGCAGTTCCTCATTATAAATCTTTCCTATTAATAAACCATATAAGTTGTTAAAAACTGTATCTAACAGGGATGCACAGAGCAGCTTCCATCCAAATGAGAATAAGGAACGAAGTTTCTCAAAGCTGAACAGCTTCTCCGGTTTCCAGGAAACTGTCACGAACAAAACAGTCATCAATGCAAAATAATAAATGATCTGCTGTCCCACCATCGCCCAGACGCCAAATCCTGCCATGGCCATTCCGATACTGACTGCACCGGATATTAAAGATGCCGCCAGCGTGGAAAGGAATAATCCCTTAAACTCCAGATTTCTGGAGACGTACGCGGTCTGTACAGAGATCACTGCTCCCGGAAAGAGCACGATCGATAATACACGTACGATTTCTCTTAACTCTGCGATCTCATAAAACGCAGCAATATGCGGAGCTGCCAGATAAAGAACCAGATACAGCACCAAAGAAAGGACCAGTTCAAAATAACAGACAGAAGAAAAGTCCGATGCATCCGCATGCTTCTTCTGTACCAGTGCCGTACTGAAACCGCTCTGGACGAAAACATTGGCAATGGTGATAAAGATCATGATGATTCCCACCACACCATATTCCGCAGGCGTCAGGAGCCTTGCCAACAGGATCGCCACCACAAACTGCACCGCCTGTGCGCCGCCGTTCTCCAGTAACTTCCAGAAAAGTCCTTTCGCCACTTTATTTTTCATCTCTTTTTCTGTCACAAAGTTCTCCTATTTTTTCAATCGATGATAGGAATCCTGCAGCCACTGATAAATTCCCGGATATGTCGCTTCCAACCGAATGAAAAATCTGGTTCGGAAGTTTAATTCTTTATAAAATCTCCGGTTCTTCTTATCCAGCACCACATCGTAGTGCTTGGTGTTAACCTGAGTCAGGAAATATAGTCTTCTCCATGCACGCACCACGGTCTCATGAAATTTCTTTCCGGAAAATTCATCGTATCCTTGATACATCTTTTTCATCGCACGCGCATAATCCTGCTGCTTTTTCTCGTAATTTCCCTGCTTCATCATCGCAGTCCAAGATCCGGCAACGCCAAGGCGATATACGCACATCGGCTCATCCATATAATATCCATAGCCCATGTTCGCCGCCAAAAGCTGCAGCGGGATGTCTGCCAGCGGGGCATTATTGTAAAAATCCGGAAGTTCCTTCACCATCTCGGTGCGGAACATCAACGACGCAGTCGCATAACCGGAAGTCTTGTCAATGATCTCCTCCGGAGTTACGATCCTGTCTTTCTGATATGGACGCATCATACGCTCGGTTACCGCATTTCCCTGAACTTCCACCTTGGCACTATGAAATGCCAGTGCACAATCCGGGTGTTCTTCCATATAATCTACCTGGCGCTGGAGTTTATGCTCATCGATCCAATAATCATCTCCCTCACACATAGCAATATATTTGCTTCCGTTTTTCACGGCGCGGGGAAAGTTCCATGTTCCGGAAACATTGGTAAGCCCAAGGGAATACTGATTCACAGTCTGAAGGATCGGTTTGATCAGATCCGGATACTTTTCCTGATACTCACGGATGATCTCCGCCGTCCGATCTGTAGACGCATCATCATGGATCAGCACTTCATATTTAAAATTTGTCTTCTGATTTACAAATCCGTTCAGCGCATCACGAATATAGGACTCCTGATTATATGTGATGCAGCAGATGCTGACTAACATGTTTTCTCCCATTTGCTTCCTCTTTTTCCATCGTTTTATACCTGTCATTTTACACTATCCGCCATTAAATGTAAATCTTATATAGTATTTTTCCCCTTCTCATGGTAAACTATAAAGGTGAATGATCGAGGAAAATCAAGGAGGAAAGCCTATGCGCAGACTAAAAAAAGCCGGCCTGACTCTGCTTATATCGAGTATTTTATTAAGCAACAGCGTTCTTTATACGTTCGCTGACCAGACGGCCGCATCCCCTGTTATTACAGAAGTGATCCCAATCGAGACTTCTGTCATCTCTACAACAGCTGAGTTTCAGGAATCTCTGGGTCCCGGCCAATTTGCACTTCCTCCGGAAGCTGACATGGCTCCCGGTAAACCGATCCCGGAAGTTCCGGAGACAGTAACGGAGAACACAGCAACTAATGAGCCACCGGTAGTCATTGCACCGACTGCTCCGATCGTACCGACTGAGACCGTACAGGAGAACACACAGCCGCCAATGGACGAAAACGGTCCGTTAAGTATTCCAAAACGTGTTCCGCGTCTTCAGACACAGATTTTATTAAGAGATGCTCTTTTGTGGTCTGATCCGTTTGTCAATGATCAGCCGATCACAGTGGAGGACAATTCCTTCTCTTCTATTTCTACCTATTTAGAGGGAATCCACGGAGATCTTTTATATCGTACATATTCTACTGCTGCCGGATGGTCTCCATGGGCGATGAACGGTCAGCAGACAGCCCTGATCGACGGATGGCCACTGGTGGAAGCGATCCAGTTCCGTTTCTCCGGACAGGTTGCTGATCAGTATGATATCTACTACACTGCATCTCTCAGCGACAAGACATATACCAGCTGGGCAAAAAATGGTATGACTTGCGGTGCCATGAACAAGGGTATCGTGATGACCGGTTTCCGCCTGATGTTCGTGGAAAAAGGAACCGATCCGCAGCTTGATCTGTCCCATCCTGTTTTCGCAGCACATGCCGATGGTGTTCAGTATGTAGACGGAGTTCTCCGTTATATCCACGGAGCTGACGGATCCAACTTTACCGGCTGGGGCTGGGTCGGAGACGACCGTTATTACTTTGTAGACTCTTATCCGGTAACCGGATGGCAGTACATTGACGGATATAAATATTACTTTGGGGAAGACGGAAAGATGTGGTCTGATGTAGAACCGCTGATCGGAACCGCAGGACCGTTTAAGATCCGTATCAATAAAGAAGCCAACTGTCTGACTGTTTACGCACAGGACGGTGCCAACGGATTTATTATCCCAGTGAAGTCTTTCCTGATTTCCACGGGTGATGATACTCCGCTCGGAACTTTCCAGACTCCGGTCAAATACCGCTGGAGACTGATGATCAACGATGTTTGGACTCAGTATGCGACCAGACTTGGCTCCGGACTTTCTATTCTGATGCATTCCATCATCTATGATACTCCGGATCCGTACACTGTATGGGCAAGTACATACAACAACCTGGGTATCGCCCGCTCCGCCGGATGCATCCGACTGACAACCGCTGACAGTAAGTGGATCTACGACTACTGTGCAATCGGAACAACTGTTGAAGTTTACGAAAGCCCGATCCCGGGACCGTTTAACCGTCCGACGATCGAATACGAGATCCCATTTGAGCAGAGATGGGACCCGACAGACCCGAACCTGACTCCAGAAGGCATTGAGGCATCCAGACAGGCAATTCTGGCGGCACACGGAATTTCATAAAAAACACATGGCAGGAAAATCATGTTTGATTCTCCTGCCATTTTCTTTTTCCTTATAAGATTCCCAGACGGCCGGCCACCATGATCTCCAGCAAGATCCCAGCAAACCACAGCTTCGCGATCGCTTCTTTTACCGGACCAATATCCAGATAATGCTTCATATAATATAACACACTTGTATGTCTCAGTTTCTGACGGTCCATCTG
>JAFYOD010000010.1 GCA_017556515.1 Lachnospiraceae bacterium | reverse complement strand
TATGCCGCAGAGCATCCGGATGGAGTCTGCGGCATTTTCATTTGCATAAGCTAAAAAAGGGGGATTGGGAGGTTACAAATATAGGGATGGTTTGTTGCTAAGTAATACTTAGAACATATCCAGGATCTGCTGTTTGTTTTTAGCACCTACGGATTTGTTTACAACTTCTCCGTTTCTAAAGATCATGAGTGACGGGATCGACATTACTTCGAACTGAGCTGCCAGCTCCGGTTCTTCGTCTACATTCACCTTCACAACTTTATATTCCGGGTACTCTTCCGCGATCTTTTCAACGATCGGAACTACCATACGGCACGGTCCGCACCAGCTTGCCCAAAAGTCTACGAGAACCGGTTTCTCACTGTTTAATACTTCCTGTGCGAAATTGTTTTTATTAATATTTAAAGCTGACATAGCGTTTCCTCCTTGAATGTGAGATTGTTTTTCTTTTCTGTGATTATATATTACCATTTCTTTGAAGATGATTCTGTGACGTTGTCACATTAGGTTCTTGCCATTCCGTCAACGCTGAGAACCACACCTGTGATATAAGATGCTTCATCGGATGCCAGGAATACGAATGCGTTTGCAATATCTTCCGGTTTACCGAGTCTGCGGAGCGGGATCTGGGAGATCAACGGCTCAATCACTTCTTTCGGAACAGCTTTCATCATATCGGTTTCTGTGATGCCCGGAGCGACTGCATTTACACGGATGCCCTTCGGTCCAAGTTCTCTGGCTAAGGAGACCGTCAGGCCATTCACGGCAAACTTCGATGCCGGGTATGCAAAACCACTGGGCTGTCCATGTTTACTTACCATGGAAGATGTATTTAAGATAACGCCGCTTCCTCGTGCGATCATGCACTCAGATGCTGCTCTTGCGGAGTTGAATACACCTTTTACATTCAGATCCATGACTTTATCAAAAGTTTCTTCTGTATATTCAGTAAACGGAGTGGATTCGGAAACACCAGCGTTGTTTACCAGAATATCAACACATCCGTATTTGGAAGTTGCTTCAATAAATGCTTCTCTTACACTTTCCAGACTTGCCAGATTCGGGCTGATGCCTGCGATCGTGGACTCCGGAAACTGCTCTTTCAATTTCTGTACTGCGCGATCTGCAGATTCCTGACTGCTTGCAGTGAGGATTACGGTTGCGCCTTCTCGTAAAAATGCTTCGACAGTTGCATAGCCGATTCCGCGGCTTCCACCGGTTACGATAGCTACTTTATTTTCTAAACGTTTCGTCATATATTAACCCTCCTGAAATTTCTCTGTTGTTTGAGTATAGGATATCCGTTTTGGTAAAAAATATCTGTGATAAAATCACCTAAATTACAAAAAACAATGCTTGCATGGTTTGGAAAAATATACTATAATGAAGAAAACAAAAACAGTAATCATTACTATGATATATCAGGAGGATTCTTATCATGACAATTACAAACGATATCAGATACATTGGCGTAAACGATCATCAGGTGGACCTTTTCGAAGGCCAGTATGTTGTGCCGAACGGTATTTCCTATAACTCTTACGTAATCCTGGATGAAAAGGTAGCGATCATGGATACAGTGGACATTAACTTCACACAGGAGTGGTTATCTAATATGAAGGAAGTCCTTGGCGACAGAAAGCCGGATTACCTGATCGTGCAGCACATGGAACCGGATCATTCTGCAAGCATTGATATCTTCCTTAATGAATATCCGGAGGCAGTAGTTGTTTCTTCCGCACCGGCATTTAAGATGATGAAGAACTTCTTCGGCACAGACTATGCAGAGAGAAGAATCGTCGTTGGTGAGGGATGTACATTAGAACTTGGCAGCCACGTTCTTACATTCGTGACAGCTCCGATGGTACATTGGCCGGAAGTAATCGTAACTTACGATTCCAAAGATAAAGTGTTGTTCTCCGCAGACGGATTTGGCAAATTTGGTGCTCTTGATGTGGAGGAAGAGGATTGGGCATGCGAAGCACGCAGATACTATATCGGTATCGTTGGTAAATACGGTGCACAGGTACAGGCGCTTCTTAAGAAGGCAGCAGGTCTTGATATTCAGATCATCTGCCCGCTCCACGGACCGGTGCTGACAGAGAATCTTGGTTACTACATCAACCTTTACGATATCTGGTCCTCCTACCGTGTGGAATCTGAGGGTATTGTGATCGCGTACAGCTCCATTTACGGAAATACAGAGGCAGCAGCAGTTCTGCTGGCTGAGACATTAGAGGAAAAGGGCTGCCCGAAGGTTGTAGTAAACGACCTTGCCCGCTGCGACATGCATGAGGCAGTAGAAGATGCGTTCCGTTATGGCACACTGGTTCTTGCAAGCCCGACATACAACGCAGATATTTTCCCGTATACAAAAGAATTCATCCACCATTTAACAGATAGAAATTACCAGAACCGTACAGTGGCATTTATGGAAAACGGTTCTTGGGCTCCGCAGGCAGCGAAAGTCATGAAGAAAATGCTTGAGAACAGCAAGGATCTGACATTTGCGGACACAACAGTAACAATTCTTTCCGCATTAAACGAGGAGAGCAAGGCTCAGATCGAAGCACTTGCAGAGGAGCTGCTCCGTGCGAAATGAAGGGAAGATGACCGTTCAAGATCAGGAGGTACTTCAATGAGCGCGTTATTTAATATTGGATATGGATTATATGTCATTACATCAAACGATGGAAAACGTGATAATGGTATGATCGGAAATGCAGTTGCACAGGTGGCACTTACTCCGAACCGTATCATGGTCAGCATCAATAAAGACAACTATTCTCACGATGTGATCAAAGAGACAGGAAAAATGAATGTGAACTGCCTTTCTGTGGATGCTCCGTTTTCTGTATTTGAAACTTTTGGTTTCAAGAGCGGACGCGATACAGATAAGTTTGTAACGGGAGTTGCAAAACGTTCCGCAAACGGGCTGGCAGTGCTTCCGAAGTATGTGAATGCATGCATTTCTCTTCAGGTAGAAGAGTATGTGGATCTTGGTTCCCATGGCATGTTCCTCTGCTCTGTGACAGAGGAGATGGTTCTTAGTGAGAAAGAGACCATGACTTACACATATTACCTGAACAATGTAAAACCGAAGCCGGAAGCAAAGGCCGATGGTGCGAAGAAGAGCTGGGTATGCAAGATCTGCGGCTGGGTATACGAAGGTGACGAGTTACCGGAAGACCTGATCTGTCCGCTTTGCAAACATCCGGCATCGGATTTTGAACCGTTAAATTAATGAAATCAGGACCAGTCGGGAAATCGGCTGGTCTTTTTTGTGGAACAGTGGTACAATAAAGGGACTAGCATTGAGGGGGAGATGACTATGATCATTACACAGGCAACATTACAGGATATGGATGGCGTATTTGCGATCTTACGAGCAAATCACGTGAGCAATGTTCCGGAAGAAGAAAAGAAGAATGGTTTCGTAACAACAAATCTGACAGAAGAGCAGATGAAAGCGCTGATCGAAAAAGAGAATGGCGTAACCATCGCGAAAGATGACGATGGAAAGGTTGTTGCGTTTGCGCTTGCAGCTTCCTGGGATTTCTGGGCTGAGTGGCCGCTGTTTGCATACATGATCCAGGAGTTGGAGAAGTTTGAATGTGAAGGTGTAACACTGACAAAGGAAAATTGCTACCAGTACGGTCCGGTTTGTATTGATAAATCCGTGAGAGGAACAGGCGTGTTTGAGAAGGTATTCTTTGCATCTCTTGCAAACTACGCAGACAAGTATCCGTACATGGCGACATTCATCAACCAGATCAATCCGCGTTCCTATGCGGCGCACACAAGAAAAGCGCTCATGACAGAGGCAGGTACATTCCAGTTTAACAATAACAACTATTATATGATGGTTTGTCCGACAACTGCGCCGGAGAATCGCTAAAATAAAAAACCATACCACCTGAGACAATTGTGAGGTCTTGGATGGTATGGTTTTTTTATTGTTATTCAAAATCCCAAACGGATTCACATAACTGCTGACAATATTCTAGAGAAAAGGCCGAATCCTGAAGGCGAATCTGGTTTTGTTCTGCCAGTTCGCTTGTATACTCAGCCAGTTTGTAAACGGTAACGCCATTGATTCCGTTTTCCAAATGACAAACCACCGGTTCAACATCATATTCTGTGATAATAACTGCATCGTCAGTTTTGGTCAGTGTGACCTCCGCTATACCGCCTACCATGCGGTTTGCGATTCCATTTCCGGAGCCGGATGTCCAGTTTACAAAGTTTCCGATGGAGTAGTATACCAGAGCATGATTACCGGATTCCTCATCCGTTACCCATTCCATTGGCTGGATGACGTGCGGATGAGTACCAAGGATTAAGTCTGCTCCGTGTTTCACAAACAGGCGGGCCCATTTTTCTTGCTCAGCAGACTGTTTCAACTGATATTCCGTTCCCCAATGTGGGCAGATAATCGTAAAATCAGCCAGCTCTTCAGCTTTTTGAAGGTCGGAAATAACCTTCGACTCTTTTAAAAGGTCTACCGAGTAAGGCATATCTTTCGGAAGAGCGATTCCATTGGTTCCGTAGGTGTAGTTGAGAACTGCGATGCGGATTCCATCCTTTTCATAAATGAAAATCTGGTCCTGGGATTCTTGACTGTCGTGGATACCAAGAACTGCAATTTCCGGATAGGATTCCTGCCAGAAATTCAGACAGTTGAGCAATCCCTTCTTGCCTTTGTCTAAGGCGTGGTTTGTTCCATGGCAGACTACATCGAAACCAGCACGTACCAGAGCATCGCCCACAGAGAACGGAGCATTAAACGCCGGATATCCGGAGATGCCAAGTTCTTCTCCACCAAGGATCACTTCCTGATTTACAATGGCCAGATCAGCAGCTTGAATATCATTTGCAAGGTGTTCGAAGATTGTATCGAAAGAATAGCTGTCGTCTTCTTGAAGGGCAGATTGTTCTACCGGAGCATGGAGAAGAATATCTCCAACCATTGCGATCGATATGGTTTCCGGTTCGGGGAGTACTTCTTCCGTGGTTTCAGGAGTTGCCTCTATGGTTGGAGCAATCGTTGTTTCAGTTATTATAACTTGCTCGGAAGGGTTAACCGGCTCTGCCAATGCGCTGGTGCTGCAGCCTGCCAACAGGGAGGCTGTGATCAAGACTGGCAGGAGACGAAATGTTTTTTTCATAAAACCTCCAACGTCAGAACTTATGCCTGACTGTTATAGATTTCTTCGCGTTCATCCTGACTCAGAGTCTTGTCTGTAAACAGGGCGATCAGAATAATACCGATCACGCTGAGCGCAAGTCTTGTGAGCATGAAACGCATGCCAAGATTTGCCGCCTCAAAAGTAAGAAGCGGAACTTTGGTGGTGGACCAGGCACCGAGGAAGATCAGTACATTGAAAATGCTGCTTCCTTTCTTTAACATAACGGTTGCAACCGGAAATGCGGCATAGAGCGGACCTGCGGCAGCGGAGCCCAGAAGGAAGGAGATCAGGACGCCTTTGAGACCGGACCCTTTTCCGGTATATTTCATCATAGTCTGACGATCAACCCATACATCCAGAAGTCCGAGTAAAATAAAGATCGGCGGGATGACGGAGATCATTTCTTTGATATTTTTCGCTGTGTTGGAGAATGCTGTCAGACCAATCTCAGGCATGACAAGGCTGATCACCAGATTGACAGCAAATAAGATCAGAAAAACGCGGTAACGTTTGATTAACTGTTTTACATTCATATCAGTACCCCCATAGCAAACGCTGCGATGATAGAAAATACAAACGCTGCGCAGTTTCGAAGCAGAGTGAGTTTTTTGCCAAGAACTTTTGTCTCCATCGGGATCGTGATAACGCCAACCATCATCAGTGTGGAAACAAACGCTGTGATCTGCATATATCCGGCGCCGTTATCTAAGAGAGCAGCAGCCAGCGGGAAGGCAACAAAGCCCGGGATCAGAGTGATGGAACCGATCAGAGCAGCTGCCAGGATTCCAAGGATACCGGATTCAGAGCCGATCAAACTGGAGATCGTCTCCGGGCTGAGAACCGCCAGTGCAAAACCGATGATGATCATAACCGTCAAGAGTTGCGGCAAAATGTTTTCAAATGATTTCCAGGCTTTTTTCAGAGCCATTTTCGTTTTCTTTTTATCTTTCATGAAAGAAATCATGAGACCGGCTCCGGCCAATGCATACAAAACATATGTAAACATGAAAAATACCTCCTATTTCAGTTTGTAAATAGACATTATCTTTATCATACTATCCAAATGGTTTCTTTGCAATTGAATTCCCAGCCTTGTCTTATGCGGAATCTTATTATATAATAGAGAACAGTTTTGAAAATTACAGAAATGAGAGGATTTTAATATGGATTATGTAATGTATATTCAGAATGGCGGAAACCTGGGTCATGCAGAGTTTGACGACTACGAGAAAGCATATGAGGCGATGAAGGTGATGACTGCACGTCACATCGGTGTTGCAACAGATATGTTAGGAAATATGATGGATGTCAATGGTGAGGGCCCGTTCTTCTACGTACACCGCGACAGCGCATTTGTTGACTCCAGCAGCGGAGCAGGAAGCCTTTCCATCCGTATCGAGGAGGTTCACGATCCGATCCACGCTTATGCAGAATTAAACATCGAGAAAACATACATCTGCCTGACACTGATGGATCAGTTTGACACAGCACTTGCTGCGTGCCAGGCAAAGATTGGTGAGTTAGAGATGGAGCCGACAGAGGTTCTGACTCTGATCGGAAGCCTGAAAGGTATCCACGATTGTCTTGAGTCCGTGGAAATCGAGCTGGATGAAGAGACTGAGAAAGAGTATCAGAAGCTTTACAATACATTAAAATTCTATCTGGGTACAGAAGAATAATCAGATAAGGTAACAGGAGGATTTTATGTGGTTATTTTTTACCCTTACGACAACTCTGTTATGGGGTCTTGCAGAGCTTTTTTATAAAAAGGGCTCACATGAAGAATGCAAATATGATCATTTAAGAGTTTGTATCATGGTTGGTGCAGTCATGGGAATCCACGCAGTGTTTACACTGTTGACTGCAGACATTTCTTATGACCCGATGAACCTGATCGCGTATGCTCCGGTTTCATTGTGTTACATTATCTCGATGGCTTGTTCTTTCTTTGGAATCCGTTTCATCGAGGAATCTTTAGCAGATCCGATCGAAAATACTGCCGGAGCGATGTGCTCTCTGTTATGCGTTATTTTCCTTGGTGAGGAGATCGGCGCTGCAGTATGGGTTGCTATTGCGATCATTGTGATCGGTATTATTGGTGTCAGCTACACAGAGCAGAGCGCTGATGTAAACAGAAAGCAGAAACTCGGTAAGAGATTAGCGCTTGTTGCGTTCATGATGCCGTTCTGTTATGCGATCATCGATGCGCTCGGAAGCTTCCTCGATATCTTCTTCTTAGAACTCGAGACAAGCCCGCTGATCGGTGTCAATGCAGACAATATCGAATTAGTTGCAAACGTGTCCTATGAGTTAACATTTGCGATCGTTGGTCTGATCTTATTTATCTTTATGAAATGGAAACGAGAGAAGTTCGAGCTTCCGAAACAGAAAGATAAATTACTTGCGGCAGTTTGTGAAACAGCCGGTCAGCTTACATATGTATACGCCATGAGCGGAAACGGAGCGATCGCAGCCCCGATCCTTTCCAGCGTATGTGTGGTATCTTTACTTTTATCCAGAATTTTCCTGAAGGAAAAACTGACAAAGAAACAGTACTTATTTATTACAATCATTATTGTGGGTATTTTAATGCTCGCAGTTTTAGAAGGCGAATAAATTCAAAAAGGTCGAATGGTCGAAATGTAGATCATTTGACCTTTTTTATTTCCTAAATTTAGAAAATGTTTACTTGTCATTTCGGCAGTTCTCTCATATCATAAAATTGAGATGGTACAGACATGAATCGAAAGAAGGAGGAGGAAGTGGATGTACGATATGTTTGATTATTTAGCGTGGAGAGGAGATCTGCCTTTTAAGAAAATCGGACCGAATCCGGTGGATATGCTGATCTTTTCCACACTTTCTTATATTAATTATGATGGGATCGTATCTGAAAATCCAAGTAAAACCATCACCTTGCGAGAAGCAGCGGAGCAGTTTTTGGCGCTTCCGGATAAAGAGCAGAAGGTACGTGTAAAAAAGGATATCGAGCTTATAGAAGCAGCAGCGAATACGGAACGTTTTGCAAATGTAAATCTGGCATTTTATCGCAATGTATTTGTTCCGGAGGAGGAAAAGCAGTTTGCGGCGCTCACCTATTATCCTGGAGATGGAACTGCGATCTTGACATTCCGTGGCACGGATCACTCACTGGCAGGTTGGAAAGAAGACTTTAACATGACATTCCAGGATACGATCCCGGCTCAGAGAGAGGCATTAAAGTATCTGGAGGAATATGCAGTCAACCGTTTGGAACCGATCCGCATGTGTGGACATTCTAAGGGAGGAAATGTTGCGGTTTTTGCAGCCGCAAAGGCAGATCCGGAGATTCAGCAGAGGATTATTGAAATTCACAATCAGGATGGTCCCGGATTTCCGACATCCATGATGAATGATTTTGGATATTTGACAATTGTTCCAAGGATTTTTTCTTATGTTCCGGAATCATCGATTGTCGGAAACCTGCTGGAGCATATGGAGCCTCACACAGTCATAAAAAGCAAAAAGATTGGTCTATTGCAGCATGAGCCATATTCCTGGGCAGTGATGCGAGATGATTTTATCCATTTGGAGCATAAGTCAGGCGGATCCAAAGTTGTGGATCAGGCAACGACTGCATGGCTGGAATCAATGTCTCCAAAAGAGCGAAGTGAGCTGGGCGATATGATCTACGGGGTTATAACATCCGGAGGCGCGATCCGGACTGAGGAACTGGTGCAGCTCAAGCAGATCGCAAACTATGTAAAGTCTTTTGTGACCGATGAGGCAAAACGTACAACCATTATCGGCAGTCTTTCTAGTTTGATACAAGCCTTCCGAGATGCCCAGCGAGACGAAGAATAGTGCTTGGAAATGATTGTAAAATTCCGTGTTTTAAGGTAAAATAGAAAGAAGACTTATGGGAATACTATTTTGATAAATAGACAATAGGTGTTGTGAAATGAAAGGGGAAAGCAAGTATGAAATCTAAAGTTTATTTTTCCAAAACAATTACTCCGGAGAAGGTTCTTGAACTCTACAAATTAGTTGAGAAACCGTTACCGGGCAAAGTAGCGATCAAAGTTCATTCCGGTGAGCCGGGCAACCAGAACTTCTTAAAACCGAACTTCTGGAAACCGGTTATCGATCATGTAAATGGTGTTGTTACAGAGTGCAACACAGCTTACGACGGTAAGAGAAACACAACAGAGAAACACATCGCAACAATCGCAGCTCATGGCTGGAGCCGTTACTTCAATTTCGATCTCCTTGACGCAGAAGGTCCGGACATCGAGTTAGAGATCCCGAGCGGTAAAGTGATCAAGAAAAACTACATCGGTAAGAATACAGAGAAGTATGAGTCCATGGTAGTTCTCTCTCACTTCAAGGGTCATCCGATGGGCGGTTACGGCGGAGCTCTGAAACAGTTATCCATCGGTGTTGCTTCTTCCTTTGGTAAAGCATACATCCACGGCGCAGGTGAGCCGGAGAAAATCTGGACAGCTGATCACGATGCATTCTTAGAGTCCATGGCTGACGCTGCAGGTTCCGTTATCGATTACTTCAAGGGCAACCTGATCTACGTAAACGTAATGATGAACATGTCCGTTGACTGTGACTGCTGTGCAAAAGCAGAAGATCCGTGCATCAAAGATATCGGTATCTTAGTATCCCTTGACCCGATCGCGATCGACCAGGCTTGTATCGACCTTGTAAATGCATGTGAAGATCCGGGTAAAGAGCATTTCTTAGAGAGAGTAAACTCCAGAAATGGTGTTCATACAATCGAAGCAGCTGCAGAGCTTGGCTACGGTTCCAGAGAGTACGAGTTAATTGAAGTAGAATAATAAATATAGTTGATAAAAGGAGATTCATTCATGGATCGTTTAGAACAGAAGATTTTAAGCATCATTGATGAACATGCGGAAGAATTAAAAGAACTGGCAACTAAGATCTATTACAATGCAGAACGCGGTTTCATGGAGTATGAGACAGCAAAGGCAGCAGCTGAGTTCCTTCGCAAATACGGCATGGAGCCGAGAGAAGGTCTTGCTCTTACAGGTGTAAAAGCAAACATCAACGAGTCCGAAGGTCCGAGCGTAGCTCTCATCGGTGAATTAGACGGTATTGGCTGCCCGGCACATCCGGATGCAGTAAAAGCAACAGGTATTTCCCACGCATGTGGTCACGAGGCGCAGATGATCGCGGTTCTTGGTGCAGCGCTTGCACTCAATGATCCGGAGGTTAAGGCAGCTCTCGGCGGTAAAGCAATCTTTTTTGGCGTTCCGGCTGAGGAAAACCTTTCCGCAGATATTAAAGAAGAGTTATTAAAAGACGGTATCGTATTCAACGGTGGTAAGAGCGAACTGATCCGCCGCGGCGAATTCGATGATGTAGATATCTCCATCACATCTCACGTACATATGGTAGGCGGATGTACAAGCGATCTGCTTTTAGGAAACGTTGCAAGTACAGGTTTCGTTTCCAAGTCCGTTCATATGAAAGGTAAAGCAGCTCATGCAGCAGCAGCTCCGCACAATGGTGTAAACGCTCTTAATGCTGCAACTCTCGGTTTCAGTGCTATGGCAATGATCCGTGAGACATTCCAGGAGAAGGATGCAGTTCGTGTACACGGCCAGATCCGTGACGACGGATTCCCGTGCCAGACAATTCCGGATCACGTACACGTTGACCTGATGGTTCGTGCAAAGACTCTCGAAGCGATCAATGCAACATCTGCAAAAGTTGACCGTGCATACGAGGGTGCAGCACATGCGATCGGTTGTGATTGTGAGATCGTAACAACACAGGGCTACCTTCCGATCATTAAGCGTGACGCAGAGAAATCTCTGATCGACGCAGCAGATGTGATCAAAGAGCAGAACCCGGATATTACAATCCAGCATATCGATGATGAGATGATCAACTTCGCATCTACAGATGCAGGTGATCTTACACATATTATGCCGGTTGTTAACTTCACATTCAGCGGTGCTGAGGGTGCACTTCACAGCAAGGACTACAAGATTACAGACAACAACAAACTGTACATCATGTCTGCAAAGATGATGGCTCTTACAGCATACGAGCTTCTGAAAGACGGTGCAGCTGAGGCGAAGAAAGTAATCGAGGAATTCGAACCGATCATGACAAAAGAGGAGTACATCGCATACGCGCAGGCTCTTCACTAAATAAGTAAAAAATCGATGGGCTTGGCATAGTATTTTTGCCAAGCCCATTGTTATGTAATGTTATTTAAAATGGGAATTTTTTGAGTTGCAAAAAAAATATAAAAAATTTCAAAAAAACATGAAAAAAGTTGTTGACAAATAAAATTACCTGTGCTAATATACGTGAGGTCGCTGAGAGATACAAAATCAAAGCGACTGGGAAGAACCTGAAAAGGGGAAAACCCAAAGCCG
>JAFYOD010000085.1 GCA_017556515.1 Lachnospiraceae bacterium | reverse complement strand
GGTAAACTCCAAAGAAAAACAGAGAGAGCGAGGAAGTATGAAAAGAGCAGTACCGGTTATTATAGCCATTGGATTAATTTTTCTGATCGTGCTTGGTTTCTTTAGTTATCAGGCGATTCAGAGATATATGCCGACAAAAGAAGAGGCAGATTTATATGAAGTTTATGATGTTGATGGGAACGATGTTGCCTTATTTTACAACTATGGACGCCAGGAGATGCAGGGTATCTATGAAAACGGTCAGACTTACCTTCCGCTTTCTTGGGTTCTCGGTCATGTAAATAAGAGATTTTACTGGGACAGTACAGAAAATCTTCTGGTATATACTCTCCCGGATCAGATTGTTTATGCAGATGTGGAAACGAAGGGAAGCAACGGTGCGCCGATTCTTCTTATTAAAGAAGAGGATGTATATCTGACATTGGGCCTGATCGCAAATTACTCCGATGTGGAAATTCAGTCCTTTGATTCAGGAGATGTGAAGCGCGTGTTCATTAACGAGTGGGGCAACCGCAATACAAGTGTGCTGGTGAAAGGAAGAGCAGTCCGAGAGAAGGGTGGCATCAAGAGTCCGATCCTTACAACTCTGGAAAAGGAGATGCAGGTAACAGTCCTTGAATCTATGGAGACATGGTCGAAGGTTGTGACTCCGGATGGACATATCGGTTACGTGGAAAATAAAGTTCTTGGAGAGATTCAGAGCGAGATGGTTTCCGGTGGACGTGAGCCGGTGGTTTATAAGAGTAATCATCTGGATGAGAAGATTGTCCTTGGCTGGCATCAGGTGGCAGGTCAAAGTGCCAATGATTCTCTGAAGGATATTTTAAAATCCAAAGGTGCGATGAATGTTATTTCTCCTACCTGGTTTAAATTAACGGATAACTCCGGAAGCTTCCAGTCTTTGGCAAATCAGGAATATGTAGATCTGGCTCATGCACATGGGCTCCAGGTATGGGCATTGCTGGATAACTTTAGCTCCAATGTGCAGACAGAAGTATTATTATCCTCTACAACAACAAGAAGAAAACTGATCAACAGCTTGATCGCAGAGGTAGAGAAGTATGGAATTGATGGACTGAATATGGACTTTGAAGGTTTGCAGCCTTCAGCCGGAATCCATTATGTTCAGTTCCTTAGAGAACTATCGATCCCATGTCGAGAGAAAGGGATCATACTTTCTGTTGACAACTATGTTCCGAGTGCATCTACAGCTTTTTATGATCGCGAGGAGCAGGGTATCGTAGCGGATTATGTGATCGTCATGGGATATGATGAGCATTATTCAGCTGCAGATCCGGGTTCCGTTGCATCTCTGGGATTTGTGGAGAAGGGTATTTCTGATACTCTTGCGATGGTTCCGAGAGAAAAAGTGATCAATGGCGTTCCGTTCTATACAAAGCTTTGGCAGGAAAAGAATGGAGAGGTTTCTTTCCAGAATCTCGGCATTGAAACTGCAAAGAACTGGATCAAGAAACATAATGTAGAACTTTACTGGCAAGAAGAACTTGGACAGTATTACGGAGAGCATCAGACCTCATCAGAATTAAGTTATTTATGGCTGGAAGATGAGAAATCTCTGGGGCTCAAGATGGACCTGATCAAAGATTATGATCTTGCAGGTGTTGCGTGTTGGAAACTGGGATTTGAAGATGCGGCATCCTGGAATGTGATTAATTGGGATTAATGAAAGAAAAGAACCTTTTCAGAAATCGATGATGGATGGAAAGGTTCTTTTTTTATTTGCCAGAGGATATATTTTATAAACGTGTACCGGGGTATAGGATGTGAAACGATTGATATGGGAGGAGGCGGTTGGGCTCCTTTTGGTCTTGATGGTGTTTCTGGCTGTGAAGTTTGGTACGGTTCAAGTGGTCAGTGCAAGTGTGATCGAGAAAAATGCAAAGCCGGTGGTGGTGATCGACAGCGG
>JAFYOD010000009.1 GCA_017556515.1 Lachnospiraceae bacterium | reverse complement strand
GAGCGAATGTCAATTTTGAAAAATGGCGACAAGTCACTGTACCAAGTTAACAGTTGCTCAGGGTAAGGGGCAATAACAACGCGTAGGAAAACTGCGGATTACTGTGTGAATCCGGAGGATACACGCGAGACCGTGTACAGTCACCCACTTGTCGTACTTCGTTAAAAGTGCGAAAAGGAGGCGACTTTTTTTATGGCAAGTCAGGTTATGAGAATCACATTAAAAGCATACGACCACAAATTAGTTGATCAGAGTGCTGCAAAGATCATCGAGACAGTAAAGAAAACAGGATCTCAGGTGAGCGGACCGGTACCGCTTCCGACTAAGAAAGAGGTTGTAACAATCTTAAGAGCTGTTCACAAGTACAAAGATTCCAGAGAGCAGTTCGAGCAGAGAACTCATAAGAGACTCATCGATATCACAAGCCCGAGCCAGAAGACAGTAGATGCACTGTCCAGACTCGAAATGCCGGCTGGTGTTCATATCGATATCAAAATGAAGAATAAATAATTCTTCAAAACAAATTTTTAAAGGTAAAAATCCTGAATGGTTCTGATATAAAAGCAACACTTTCCTGAAGAGGAATCAACATCGTCGCAATATGCGATGTCATAGTGTTCCACCTATGTTGGGCTGCTCTAGGATGAACGTACGGCAAAGCCGATTACGTTCCGCTGTAGATTAGTAACAGGAGGTAAAAACAATGAAGAAAGCGATTTTAGCTACAAAAATCGGAATGACACAGATCTTCAATGCTGAAGGCGTTCTTGTTCCGGTAACAGTTCTTCAGGCTGGCCCGTGTGTAGTAACACAGGTTAAGACAGAAGAGAATGACGGCTACAAAGCCGTACAGGTAGGTTTTGTTGATAAGAGAGAAAAACTTGTTAACAAGCCGGAGAAAGGCCATTTTGACAAGGCTGGCGTATCCTACAAGAGATACGTAAGAGAGTTCAGATTTGAAAATGCTGAAGAGTACAACGTAAAAGATGAAATCAAAGCTGACATCTTCGCTGAAGGCGATAAAGTAGATGCAACAGCAATCTCCAAAGGTAAAGGTTTCCAGGGTGCTATTAAGAGATACGGTCAGCACAGAGGACCGATGGCTCATGGTTCCAAGTTCCACCGTCATCAGGGTTCCAACGGTTCTGCAACAACTCCGGGCCGCGTATTCAAAGGTAAGGGTATGCCGGGTCACATGGGAGCAAAGAAAGTTACTACACAGAATCTTGAAGTAGTAAGAATCGATGCAGAGAACAATCTGATCCTGATCAAGGGTGCAGTTCCGGGCCCGAAGAAGTGCTTAGTAACACTGAAAGAAACAGTAAAAGCTGGTAAATAAGCTTTTATAAGAAAGGAGGAAACTAGAAATGGCAAACGTAACCGTATTTAATATGGAAGGTATCGAAGTTGGCACAATGGAATTAAACGATGCTGTATTCGGTGTTGAAGTTAACGAGCACCTCGTACACCTCGCAGTTGTAGCACAGCTTGCAAATAAACGTCAGGGAACACAGAAAGCAAAAACACGCGCTGAAGTTTCCGGTGGTGGTAGAAAACCGTGGAGACAGAAAGGAACAGGTCACGCTAGACAGGGTTCCACAAGAGCTCCGCAGTGGACAGGCGGCGGCGTAGTATTCGCTCCGACACCGAGAGATTACACAATCCGTCTTAACAAGAAAGAGAAGAGAGCTGCTCTCAAATCCGCTTTAACAAGCAGAGTACAGAATGGTCAGTTCGTAGTAGTTGACGAGCTTAAGTTCGAGGCTATCAAGACAAAGAACTTCAAGGCTGTTATGAACAACCTCAAAGTTTCCAAGGCTCTCGTAGTTCTTAACGAGAATGACCAGAATGTAGTTCTTTCCGCAAGAAACATTCCGGAAGTTAAGACAACACTTGTAAATACAATCAATGTTTACGACATTCTTAAATATAACACAGTAGTAGCAACAAAAGCTGCTGTAGCATCTATCGAGGAGGTATACGCATAATGGCAAACGTACAGTACTACGACGTAATCCTCAAACCGGTTGTAACAGAGAAATCCATGAACGCTATGGCTGAGAAGAAGTATACATTCTTCGTACATCCGGAAGCAAACAAGACAATGATCAAAGAAGCTGTTGAGAAAATGTTCCCGGGCACAAAAGTTGAGTCCGTTAACACAATGAACGCTGATGGCAAGAACAAAAGACGCGGTCTTGTATTTGGTAAGACAGCAAAAACTAAAAAAGCTATCGTTAAGTTAACAGCTGACAGCAAAGACATCGAGATCTTCCAGGGTCTGTAAGATTTGCTGGGGAGCCCGAGCTCCCAATGAACCTATGCGACAAGCAAAGTCGCGATAATTAAAATAGAAACGCCAGAAGGCGTTGAAAGGAGCACAAAATGGGAATTAAAACCTATAACCCATATACACCTTCCAGAAGAAACATGACTGGCTCTGATTTCGCAGAGATCACAAAGTCCACTCCGGAGAAATCCTTAGTAGTTTCTTTAAAGAAGAACGCTGGCCGTAACAACCAGGGTAAGATCACTGTTAGACACCACGGTGGCGGCAGCAGAAGAAAATACAGAATCATCGACTTCAAGAGAAATTCCAAAGATGGAATTCCGGCAACAGTAATCGGTATCGAGTACGATCCGAACAGAAGCGCAAACATCGCTCTTATCTGCTACGCAGATGGCGAGAAAGCATACATCCTTGCTCCGCAGGGTCTTACAGATGGTATGAAAGTTATGTCCGGCGAAACAGCTGAGGCAAGAGTAGGTAACTGCTTACCGTTATCCAAGATCCCGGTAGGTGCACAGGTACACAACATTGAGATGCAGCCAGGTAAAGGTGGTCAGTTAGCACGTTCCGCAGGTAATGCAGCTCAGTTAATGGCTAAAGAAGGCAAATACGCAACTCTTCGTTTACCGTCTGGTGAAATGAGAATGGTTCCGGTAGCTTGTCGTGCAACAATCGGTGTTGTAGGCAACGCAGACCACAACCTTATCAAAGTTGGTAAAGCTGGTAGAAAACGTCACATGGGTATCCGTCCGACAGTTCGCGGTTCCGTAATGAACCCGAATGACCATCCGCATGGTGGTGGTGAAGGTAAGTGTGGTATCGGCCGTCCGGGTCCGAGCACACCGTGGGGCAAGCCGGCTCTTGGTCTTAAGACTAGAAAGAAAAACAAACAGTCCAACAAGTTAATCGTAAGAAGAAGAAACGGTTAATTATCAATTAGGAGGTAAAACGATGAGTCGTTCACTTAAAAAAGGCCCATTTGCTGATGCTAGCTTACTTAAGAAAGTAGACGCTATGAACGAAGCTGGACAGAAACAGGTTATCAAAACCTGGTCCCGCCGTTCTACAATCTTCCCGCAGATGGTAGGTCATACAATTGCAGTTCACGATGGCAGAAAACACGTGCCGGTATATGTAACAGAAGATATGGTAGGCCATAAGCTCGGTGAGTTCGTTGCAACAAGAACTTACAGAGGTCATGGTAAAGACGAGAAGAAGTCTGGACGTAGATAATAAGACGCTTTGAAAGGAGGTTTTCGCAATGGCTAAAGGACATAGAAGTCAGATTAAAAGAGAGAGAAATGCTCAGAAGGATACAAGACCGTCTGCAAAGCTGTCTTATGCAAGAGTATCCGTTCAGAAGGCTTGCTTCGTATTAGACGCTATCAGAGGCAAAGATGTACAGACTGCACTTGGTATTGTAACTTACAACCCGAGATATGCTTCTAGCTTAATTGAGAAATTATTAAAATCTGCAATCGCAAACGCAGAGAATAACAACGGTATGAATGTTGAGAACCTGTATGTAGCAGAGTGCTACGCTGATCAGGGCCCGACAATGAAGAGAGTAAAACCGAGAGCACAGGGTAGAGCTTACAGAATCGAGAAGAGAATGAGCCACATCACAGTAGTGCTTGATGAGAAATAATAGGAGGCAAGTATGGGACAGAAAGTTAATCCACACGGCATGAGAGTCGGCGTTATCAAAGACTGGAATTCCAGATGGTACGCTGAGGCTGATTTTGCTGACAACCTCGTAGAGGACAACAAGATCAGAACATACGTAAAGAAAAGATTATACAGCGCCGGTGTTTCCAAAATCGAAATCGAGCGCGCTTCTGATAGAGTAAAAGTTATCGTTCACACAGCTAAACCGGGTGTTGTTATCGGTAAGGGTGGCGCTGAGATTGAGAAATTAAAAGCAGAAATCCAGAAGATGACAGAGAAAAAGCTGTTTGTTGATATCAAGGAGATCAAGAGACCGGATCGTGAGGCTCAGCTCGTAGCAGAGTCCATCGCTCAGCAGCTTGAGAACCGTGTATCTTTCCGTCGTGCTATGAAGTCCACAATGTCCAGATCCATGAAGGCTGGCGTTATGGGTATCAAGACAGCAGTTAGCGGTCGTCTTGGCGGTGCAGACATCGCTCGTACAGAGTTCTACAGCGAAGGTACTATTCCGCTTCAGACATTAAGAGCAGATATCGACTATGGTTTCGCAGAGGCAGATACAACTTACGGCAAACTTGGCGTTAAAGTTTGGATCTACAAAGGCGAAGTTCTTCCGACAAGAGCAAATAAGGAGGGCGATAAATAATGTTAATGCCGAAGAGAGTAAAGCGCCGCAAACAGTTCCGTGGAACTATGGCAGGCAAGGCTTTAAGAGGAAATAAAATCTCCAACGGTGAGTTCGGTCTTGTAGCAGCTGAGCCGTGTTGGATCAGATCTAACCAGATCGAGGCAGCCCGTGTTGCTATGACTCGTTACATCAAACGTGGTGGTAAAGTTTGGATCAAAATTTTCCCGGATAAACCAGTAACAGCTAAACCGGCTGAGACACGTATGGGTTCCGGTAAAGGTGCTCTTGAGTACTGGGTAGCAGTAGTTAAACCGGGCCGCGTAATGTTCGAAATCGCTGGCGTACCGGAAGAGACAGCTAGAGAGGCTCTTCGTCTCGCTATGCACAAGCTGCCGTGTAAATGTAAAATTGTTTCTAAAGCAGATTTAGAAGGCGGTGATAACAGTGAAAACTAATAAATACGTAGAAGAATTAAAAGCTAAGACAGCTGCAGAGTTAAACGATGAATTAGTTGCAGCAAAGAAGGAACTCTTCAACCTGAGATTCCAGAACGCAACCAACCAGTTAGATAACACAAGCAGAATCAAAGAGGTTCGTAAGAACATTGCTAGAATTCAGACTGTTATCACAGAGAAAGCAAACTAGGTTGCTAACTAATATCAATATCATAACTTTGCGCAGGACTGCTTAGGCAGCGCCTGGCTCATGTTATGACACACGCCGATGCGTGTGACGAATCGTAATTTGAAAGGAGATTATCCGTCGTGGAAAGAAATCTTAGAAAAACACGTGTGGGTAAAGTAGTTAGCAACAAGATGGACAAAACAATCGTAGTTGCTATCGAAAACCACGTAAAACATCCGTTAATCGGTAAGATTGTTAAGAACACATATAAATTAAAAGCTCATGATGAAAACAATGAGTGTGGTATCGGCGATACAGTTAAAGTGATGGAAACAAGACCGTTATCCAAGGATAAGAGATGGAGACTTGTTGAAATCGTTGAGAAAGCAAGATAATCGATAGTTAATCGAGGAAGGAGTATCAGGCATGATTCAGCAGGAAACCAGATTAAAGGTTGCCGACAATACAGGTGCTAGAGAGCTTCTCTGCATCCGCGTAATGGGCGGCTCCACAAGAAGATATGCTAACATCGGCGATATCATCGTAGCTTCCGTTAAAGATGCAACACCAGGCGGCGTTGTTAAGAAGGGCGATGTAGTTAAAGCCGTTGTAGTTCGTACAGTAAAAGGCGCTCGTCGTAAAGACGGTTCTTATATTAAATTTGATGAAAACGCAGCAGTTATCATTAAAGATGACAAGACTCCGAAGGGCACACGTATCTTTGGACCGGTAGCGAGAGAGCTTCGTGAGAAACAGTTCATGAAGATCGTTTCCCTTGCTCCGGAAGTATTATAAGGAGGGAGCCAGTTATGCAGAAAATCAAGAAAGACGATATGGTTATCGTTATCGCAGGTAAAGATAAAGACAAAACTGGTAAAGTTCTTAGCGTTAAAGAAGGCAAAGTTATCGTAGAAGGCGTTAACGTTGTTAAAAAGCACACAAAACCGAACCAGATGAACCAGAATGGCGGCATCGTAGAGAAAGAAGCTGCTATCGACGTTTCCAACGTAATGCTTCTCGTTGACGGAAAAGCTACAAGAGTTGGCTTCGAAGTTAAAGATGGCAAGAAAGTACGTGTTGCAAAAGCAACAGGTAAAGTTATCGACTAATTAGCAGAGAGGAGGAAAAAAAGTTGGCTAGATTAAAAGAAATGTACCAGAACGAGATCGTTGAAGCAATGATCAAAAAGTTTGGTTATAAGAATATCATGGAAGTGCCGAAGCTCGATAAGATCGTTATCAACATGGGCGTAGGCGAAGCTAAAGACAACGCGAAAGTACTTGACTCTGCAGTTCGTGACCTTGAGATCATCACAGGTCAGAAAGCAGTTCTGACAAAGGCTAAAAAATCCGTTGCTAACTTCAAACTTAGAGAGGGTATGGCTATCGGCTGTAAAGTAACTCTCCGTGGTGAGAAGATGTACGAGTTTGCAGATCGTCTTATCAACCTTGCTCTTCCGCGTGTACGTGACTTCCGCGGTGTAAATGCTAACGCATTTGACGGCAGAGGTAACTACGCTCTCGGTATCAAAGAGCAGCTTATCTTCCCGGAGATCGAGTATGATAAGGTTGACAAAGTTAGAGGTATGGACATCATTTTTGTTACAACCGCTAAGACAGACGAAGAGGCACGTGAACTGTTAAGATTATTCAACATGCCGTTTGCAAAATAAGTAGGAGGATTTATCCATGGCTAAAACTTCAATGAAGATTAAACAGCAGCGTCCGGCAAAGTTCTCCACAAGAGAATACAACCGTTGCAGAATCTGTGGTCGTCCACATGCATATCTGAGAAAATACGGCATCTGCCGTATCTGCTTCCGTGAGCTTGCTTACAAGGGCGAGATTCCGGGTGTTAAGAAGGCTAGCTGGTAAGCTGGAAATAAACTTGACCAAATGCTTGACGAGGTTCGTAAGAACCTCATCAAGTTAAATGGCAAGTCAGCTGTTCTCTGTTTTCCGCAGGGAACTGTACTGTGAAGCGCAAAGGACTTGCGAACCCACAGTGTAACAACCAACAATCCATAAGGAGGAAATTAAAAATGACAATGAGTGATCCGATTGCAGATATGCTTACTAGAATTCGTAACGCAAACACTGCTAAACATGATACAGTAGACGTTCCGGCTTCCAAAATGAAATTAGCTATCGCTAATATTCTTTTAGAGGAAGGTTACATTAAAAAATACGAAATCGTAGAAGATGGTGGTTTCCAGACAATCCGCATCTCCTTAAAATATAACAACAACAAGAGCGAGAGAATCATCTCCGGCATCAAGAAGATCTCCAAACCGGGTCTTCGTATCTACGCTGGTAAAGAAGATATGCCGAAAGTACTTGGCGGTCTCGGCATCGCTATCGTTTCCACAAACCAGGGCGTTATCACAGACAAGAAAGCTCGTGAGCTCGGTGTTGGCGGCGAAGTACTTGCATTCGTTTGGTAATAAAAAAATCTTGTATTTTACAAAAAAAATACTTGCGTTTCATTACTAAGTAGTATATAATATCCAAGGTTATGCTCACCCGCCGCCTGCAAAGCCCATATGATTGGGAAGGGCGGCGTTTGGTGCGGCCTTTGTGCGTTTACAAAGGTGTATAACCCTTTGTAACTCGAAGGCAATAACATAGAAACTGAAAACAGGGAGTGTAAAAGCACTCTCCGAGAATCTAAGTAGGAGGTATTTGGCATGTCACGTATTGGTAGAATGCCGATCGCGATTCCGGCAGGCGTAACTGTTACAATCGCGGCAAACAACGTAGTATCCGTTAAAGGCCCGAAGGGCGAGCTGGTAAGAGAATTACCGGTTGAAATGGAAATCAAAGAAGAAGAAGGCAAAGTTATCGTTACTAGACCGAACGACTTAAAGAGAATGAAATCTCTTCACGGTCTTACAAGAACTTTAATTTCTAACATGGTTACAGGTGTAACAGCTGGTTACGAGAAGAAGCTCGAGATCAACGGTGTTGGTTACAGAGCAGCTAAATCCGGTAACAAGTTAACACTCAACCTTGGTTACTCCCATCCGGTAGAGATGATCGATCCGGAAGGTATCGAGACTGTTATGGAAGGTCAGAACATCATCTTCGTAAGAGGTATCGACAAAGAAAAAGTTGGTCAGTTTGCAGCTGAGATCAGAAGCAAGAGAGAGCCGGAGCCGTATAAGGGCAAAGGTATCAAGTATGCTGATGAGGTTATCAGACGTAAAGTTGGTAAGACAGGTAAAAAGTAATTTAAGGAGAGTGTAAAAAATGGTTAGTAAGCAGTCTAGAAGCGAAATCCGCAGAAAAAAACACTATAGATTACGCAATCGCTTTGCTGGTACAGCAGAGAGACCGCGTTTAGCAGTGTTCAGAAGTAATAATCATATGTATGCTCAGATCATCGACGATTCTATCGGTCATACTTTAGTTGCAGCTTCCACTCTTGAGAAAGAGATCAAAGCTGAGTTAGAGAACACTGATACAGTTGATGCAGCTGCATACGTTGGAACTGTAATCGCAAAGAGAGCGATCGAAAAAGGCATCACAGCTGTAGTATTCGATCGTGGCGGTTTCATCTATCAGGGTAAGATTCAGGCTTTAGCAGATGCAGCTCGTGAAGCTGGTCTGGAATTCTAATAGAGAGGAGAATACAGCATGAAACGTACAATCATTGATGCAAGTCAGTTTGAGTTAAATGACAGAGTAGTTGCCATCAAACGCGTATCCAAGACTGTAAAAGGTGGACGTACCATGAGATTTTCCGCTCTGGTAGTAGTAGGCGACGGTAATGGCCATGTAGGCGCTGGTCTCGGCAAAGCAGCTGAGGTTCCGGAAGCTATCCGTAAAGGTAAAGAGGCAGCTATCAAGAATATGGTAGCAATCCCGATGGACGAGAATCACAGTATCCCGCACGACTTCCTTGGTGAGTTCGGAAGCTCTTCCGTACTTCTCAAGAAGGCACCGGAAGGTACTGGTATCATCGCAGGCGGCCCGGTTCGTTCCGTAGTAGAGCTTGCTGGTATTAAGAATATCCGTACAAAATCTTTAGGCTCCAACAACAAGACAAACGTAGTTCTTGCAACAATCGAAGGTCTTAAGAACTTAAAGACACCGGAGCAGGTTGCTAAGAACCGTGGCAAATCTGTTGAAGAAGTTGTTTGCTAATTAGGAGGATATAAAAATGGCAGAGAAATTATTAATCACATTAGTAAAATCCCCGATTGGTGCTGTTCCGAAGCAGAGAGCAACTGTTGAAGCACTTGGCTTAAAGAAATTACACAAAACAGTTGAAATGCCGGATAACGGTGCTGTAAGAGGCATGATCCAGAGTGTTAGACACCTGGTTAAAGTTGAAGAAATCTAATAACTGATAGAAAGTAAGGAGGTGCAGAGATGAACTTATCCAATTTACATCCTGCTGAGGGTTCCAAGCATAGCGATAATTTCAGAAGAGGCCGTGGCCATGCTTCTGGTAATGGTAAGACAGCTGGTTATGGCCACAAAGGTCAGAAAGCACGTTCTGGTGCTACAAGACCGGGCTTTGAAGGTGGTCAGATGCCGTTATATAGACGTCTCCCGAAGAGAGGCTTCAAGAACATGAACCGTGTTGAAATGATCGGTGTTAATGTTTCCGCTCTTGAGAGATTCGAGAACGATTCCACAGTTTGCATCAACTGCTTAGTTGAGGCTGGTATCGTAAACAACGCACAGGATACAGTTAAGATCCTTGGTAACGGTGAGTTAACAAAGAAACTTAACGTAAAAGCTAACGCATTCAGTGAGGCTGCAAAAGCAAAAATTGAAGCATTAGGCGGTACCTGTGAGGTGATCTAATATGTTAAAAGCTTTACAGAGAGCTTTAAAGGTTGAAGAAGTCCGTAAGAGACTTCTTTATACCTTTTTAATGCTCGTGTTAATTCGGTTTGGTTCCAACCTTCCGATTCCGGGCGTTGACTCAGCATATCTGGCAGGTTTTTTTGAGGCACTTGATGCTTCCGGTATGGGCTTCGTGAACGCTATTACAGGTGGTTCTTTCGCGTCCATGTCCCTGTTTGCACTGAGTGTAAGCCCGTATATCACATCATCTATCATTATTCAGCTTCTCACAATTGCAATTCCGAAATTAGAGGAAATGCAGAAAGAAGGTGAAGATGGCAGACAGAAGCTCAATGAGTACACTCGTTATTTAACAGTTGTTCTCGCAGTGATCGAATCTACAGCGATGTCCATCGGACTTGGCGGTCAGGGTCTGATCCTTGCAGAGCACAGAAATTTCTGGGGATACTTAACAGTAGTAGCGGCTATGACATCCGGTACAGCGCTTCTGATGTGGATTGGTGAGAAGATTACTGAAAAAGGTCTTGGAAACGGTGTTTCCCTGATCATCATGCTGAACGTAGTTTCCGGTCTTCCGCAGGACTTCATGTCCCTGTATCAGAGATTTATGTCCGGAAAATCTGTTGCAGTAGCAGCAGTAGCAGCGATTATTATTGTTGCTATCATTACAGCAGTTGTAGTTTTTGTTCTCATCTTAAATGGTGCGGTACGCCGCATTCCGGTACAGTATAGTAAGAAAATGCAGGGTCGCAGAATGATCGGCGGTCAGTCCAGCCACATTCCGCTCAAGGTTAACACTGCTGGTGTTATCCCGGTAATCTTTGCATCTTCTATTATGTCTATGCCGTCAATGATCGCACAGTTCTTTACAGTCGATTATTCTACAATCGGTGGTAAGATCATCATGGCATTAAATTCAGGCAACTGGTTTAGACCGGAAGCTCCGCTCTATTCCCTTGGTCTGATTGTTTATATCGTATTAATCGTACTGTTCGCATATTTCTATACGTCCATTACGTTTAACCCGATGGAAGTTGCTAATAATATGAAGAAAGCAGGCGGATTCATTCCGGGCATCCGTCCGGGTAAGCCAACATCCGATTATCTTGACGACGTATTAAACTATGTCGTATTTATCGGTGCTTGTGGTCTTATCATTGTCTGCTTAGTACCGATCGTAGCATCCGGTCTTTTCAATGTAGGCAGCCTTTCCTTCGGTGGAACATCCTTAATTATCGTAGCAGGTGTAGTCCTCGAGACAATTAAGCAGATTGAATCCATGATGCTTGTAAGAAATTACAAGGGATTCTTAAATGATTAAGACGGAATCATAACTGTACAGCAATGGCAGTTATAAAAAATAAGAAACGATGACAACAGTATCGTATATATCCGAAACGGGCGGAATCTGATTTCGCCCGTTTTTTCGGAATAACTGTGTCTTTTTGGCTTAAAAGGCCCAGGGAGGTTATCTCATGAAGATTATTATGTTAGGTGCACCAGGTGCCGGAAAAGGAACACAGGCGGAACGAATTTCAGAAAAGTATAATCTTCCGCATATTTCTACAGGGGATATTTTTAGAGCAAACATCAAAGCAGGTACGGAGTTGGGAGTAAAAGCAAAAGCGTATATGGACAAGGGCCAGTTGGTTCCGGACTCTTTAACGATCGATCTTGTCATGGATCGTATCAGTCAGCCGGATTGTAATGGGGGTTATATTCTGGACGGCTTCCCGCGTACGATTCCTCAGGCTGTGAGCTTGACCAATGCATTAAAAGACAGAGGAGATGCTCTGGATTTTGCGATCAACGTTCATGTGCCGGATGAAAATATTGTTTCTCGTATGTCTGGTAGAAGAGCATGTCCGGGTTGTGGTTCTACCTACCACTTAGTTTTCGCTGCGCCGAAGCAGGACGGTATCTGTGACAAGTGTGGTTCTGAGCTGGTTTTAAGAGACGATGATAAGCCGGAGACGGTAAAGAAGCGTCTTGCAGTATATCATAATCAGACACAGCCGCTGATCCGCTATTACGGCAGTCAGAAGATTTTACGCACAGTTGACGGTACGAAAGATATGGAAGATGTATTCCAGGATATCATGAATATTTTAGGAGCATAAGAACATGGCAGTTACGATTAAATCGCCGAGAGAAATTGAACTTATGAGAAAAGCCGGAGAGATCCTGGCTGCGACTCATGAGGAGTTACGCAAAGCGCTTAAGCCGGGTATGTCCACATTGGATATCGACCGTCTTGGCGAAAAGATCATCCGCAGCTATGGCTGCATTCCTTCCTTTAAGAATTACAATGGCTATCCGGCCTCTATTTGTGTTTCCATCAACGATGAAGTCGTACATGGAATCCCGAATCGTCACGTGATCTTAAAAGAGGGCGATATTGTAAGCCTCGATGCAGGCGTTATTTATCAGGGTTATCATTCTGATGCGGCCAGAACATGGGCGATCGGAGAGGTAACACCGGAAGCGAAACAGCTGATGGAGGTAACCAAGCAGAGCTTTTTTGAAGGTATCAAATTCGCAAAGCCGGGTTATCACCTCAATGACATTTCAACGGCGATTCAGTCCTATGCCGAGAGCTTTGGCTATGGCGTGGTTCGTGATCTGGTAGGTCACGGAATCGGAACCCATCTCCACGAAGATCCGGAGGTGCCGAATTTCTCCAGAAAGAGAAAAGGTATCTTGCTTCGTCCGGGTATGACATTGGCGATCGAGCCGATGATCAATGCAGGCGGTCCGGAAGTGGTATGGATGGATGATGACTGGACAGTTGTGACAGAAGATGGTTCCTTGTCTGCTCATTATGAGAATACCGTGCTGATCACAGAAGGTGAACCGGAAATCCTTACCTTGTATAAAGGGGATGCTGAATAAGCATAGATAAGGGGGAGTTCCATGGAACTGAAATCAGGTTGGCAGGCCAGAGTACTGGCAGGAAACGACAGAGGAAAAACTTTCGTTATAACAGAAGACTGTGGAGAATATGCTTTTCTGATCCGTGAGGACGGAAAAGTGCTCCGAAAAAATAAGAAGCATATCCAAGTGATAAAGAGAACAAGACAGTAGTACAAAGATCGTACAGGAGGTAATGAGAAGTATGTCTAAGGCTGATGTAATCGAAATCGAAGGCGTTGTAGTTGAAAAACTTCCGAACGCAATGTTCCAGGTTGAATTAGAGAACGGTCACAAAGTTCTTGCTACAATCAGCGGAAAACTCCGCATGAACTATATTAGAATTCTTCCGGGCGATAAGGTAACACTGGAGATGTCTCCGTATGACTTATCCAAGGGCCGTATCATCTGGAGAGATAAATAAAGAATACTTTCTTGTGAAAAATGACAAGAAAGTACAGGAAAAAATACAAAAAATTAGTTGAAAAAATACTTGATTTTTAATTGCAACGGTGGTATAATGCTCAAGCGAACTTTGTTGGAACGCTTGTATTATGCCCGATGAGGGTGTCTATATACAGGTATTGGCAACCCGTAATGCTGTTTTCTGAGAGAACCCCGGACTTAGGTGTGTAAACCGGAAGGATCGAAGAGGGCAGACTACGAAGGAAAGGAGATATTACTGTGAAAGTAAGATCATCAGTAAAACCGATTTGCGAAAAGTGCAAGATTATTAAGAGAAAAGGCAGCATCAGAGTAATCTGTGAAAATCCGAAGCACAAACAGAGACAGGGTTAATTGCCGCATCTTGCCTGTAATTTTCGCGCGGCTTTGACATGACTCACCAGAGTGCGTGTGCATGTCGGCAAAAATACTATTTCTAACTAAATTTATATGGAGGTACACTCATGGCTCGTATTTCAGGTGTTGATTTACCAAGAGAAAAACGTGTCGAGATCGGCTTAACTTATGTCTACGGTATTGGTAGAACAAGTGCAAACCGTATTCTTACAGCAGCTGGTGTTAACCCGGATACTCGTGTTAAAGACTTAACAGATGACGAGGTTAAAAATATCCAGGAAGTTATCAATGAATCTCAGCTTGTTGAGGGTGACTTACGTCGTGAGATCGCTTTAAACATCAAGAGACTTCAGGAAATCGGTTGCTACAGAGGCATTCGTCATAGAAAGAGCCTTCCGGTTCGTGGTCAGAAAACAAAGACCAACGCAAGAACATGTAAGGGTCCGAGAAAGACAGTAGCAAACAAGAAGAAATAAGTAACTAAAGTATGAATCACGTTGCATGTTTTAAAAACAGGAAAACAGGATTCAAAATTCGAGAAAGTAGGTTAGTTTAAAATGGCTAAAAAAGTGTCCACTGCTAAGAAAGTGACAAAAAAGCGTGTAAAGAAAAACGTTGAACGCGGACAGGCGCACATCCAGTCATCTTTTAACAACACAATCGTGACATTAACAGATGCACAGGGAAATGCTTTATCTTGGGCAAGTGCAGGCGGTCTGGGATTTAGAGGTTCAAGGAAATCTACTCCATACGCAGCTCAGATGGCTGCAGAAACTGCAACTAAGGCAGCTCTTGTACATGGTTTAAAATCCGTCGACGTTATGGTTAAAGGACCGGGTTCCGGTCGTGAGGCAGCGATCCGTGCCCTTCAGGCATGTGGTCTTGAAGTAACAAGCATTAAGGACGTAACACCGGTTCCGCACAACGGTTGCCGTCCGCCAAAACGTAGAAGAGTCTAATTAGGAGGAAGTAATAAATGGCAGTTGATAGAGTTCCTGTTCTTAAAAGATGCAGATCCCTTGGTCTTGATCCGATTTATTTAGGAATTGATAAAAAATCCAACAGAGAATCTAAAAGAGCTAATAAAAAAGTAAGTGAATACGGCCTTCAGTTAAGAGAGAAACAGAAAGCTAAATTCATCTACGGTGTACTTGAGAAACCTTTCCGTAACTACTACGAGAAAGCTGAGCGTTTAAGCGGTCAGACAGGTGAAAACCTTATGATCCTCTTAGAGCGCAGACTTGATAACGTAATCTTCCGTATGGGCTTCGCTAGAACAAGAAGAGAAGCTAGACAGATTGTTGACCACAAGCACGTTCTTGTAAACGGCAAGTGCGTAAACATCCCGTCCTACCTCATCAAAGCTGGCGACGTTATCGAGATCAGAGAGAAGAGCAAAGGCGATACACGCTACAAATTAATCATGGAAGTAACTGCTGGTCGTTTAGTACCGGCTTGGTTAGATGTTGATCAGGAAGCTCTTAAGGGCACAGTAAAAGCTCTGCCGGCAAGAGAAGAAATCGACGTTCCGGTTGACGAGATGCTCATCGTCGAGTTATACTCCAAATAATAAGTCTTTATCGAAGCGGGGGATTTATGTCCCTTCGCTTCGTGAGCTTTGTTGCCTAGCAATTGTAGAAAAGGTCCAGAGGGCCTTTTTGAGTCTAAGCATACCTAAAAGGAGGGGCTATTTTGTTCGATTTTGAGAAACCAAACATTCAGGTTGCTGAAATTTCCGAAGACAAAAAATACGGCAAGTTTGTCGTAGAACCGTTAGAGCGCGGATACGGCACAACTCTGGGTAACTCCCTTAGAAGAATCATGCTTTCTTCTTTACCGGGCGCAGCTGTTAGCCAGGTAAAAATTGACGGAGTACTTCATGAGTTCAGTTCCATCGCAGGTGTTAAAGAAGATGTAACTGAGATCATCATGAACGTGAAGAGCTTAGCAATCAAAAACAACAGCGATACAAATGAGCCGAAAACTGCATATATCGAGTTTGAAGGTGAAGGTGTGATCACAGCAGCTGACATTCAGGCAGACGCTGACATCGAGATCCTCAACCCGGAGCAGGTAATTGCTACATTAAGCGGCGGTGCAGACAGCAAGTTCTACATGGAACTTACTATCACAAACGGCCGTGGATACGTAAGCGCTGATAAGAACAAGAGCGACGATCTTCCGATCGGTGTAATTGCTGTAGATTCCATTTACACACCTGTTGAGCGTGTTAACATGGCTGTTGAAAACACTCGTGTTGGTCAGAAAATTGACTATGACAAGCTCACTCTGGAAGTTTACACAAACGGTACACTGAATCCGGATGATGCAGTTAGCCTTGCAGCTAAAGTATTAAGCGCACACTTAAATCTCTTCATCGACCTTTCTGAAATCTCTCAGAACGCAGAGGTTATGGTTGAGAAAGAGACTAATGAAAAAGAAAAAGTTCTTGAGATGAACATTGACGAGCTGGAGCTTTCCGTTCGTTCTTACAACTGTCTCAAGAGAGCAGGTATCAATACTGTAGAGGAACTCTGCAGCAGAACATCTGAGGACATGATGAAGGTTCGTAACCTTGGTAGAAAGTCCTTAGAGGAAGTACTTGCGAAATTAAAAGAATTAGGTTTACAGCTTAATTCCAGCGAAGAGCAGTAATCCTGCATTCGCCCGTTCAGCTTTGCCAACCTGTTTTGGCAGGCGGGACAAAACTGAACTATTAACACATTTATATGGATTATAAACGCAATGGTTCAATAAGCCCGAAGATGCATGGCTCATTGTTCCATACAAATGGAGGAGAATTACAATCATGGCAGGTTATAGAAAACTTGGAAGAACATCCGATCAGAGAAAAGCAATGCTTAGAAGCCTTACAACAGCACTTATCAACAACGGTAAGATCGTTACAACAGAGGCAAGAGCTAAAGAAGTAAAGAAGATCGTTGAGGGTATGATCGCTCTCGCTGTTAAAGAGAAAGACAACTACGAAGTTGTTAAAGTAACAGCTAAAGTAGCTCGTAAAGATGCTAACGGTAAGAGAGTGAAAGAAGTTGTAGACGGTAAGAAAGTTACAGTTTACGATGAAGTTGAGAAGGAAATCAAGAAAGATATGCCGTCCAGACTTCACGCTAGAAGACAGATGTTAAAGACTCTTTACACTGTAACAGACGTTCCGACAGAGGCAGCTGGCAAGAAGAGAAACACAAAGAAGGTTGATCTTCCGGCTAAGTTATTCGATGAGATCGCTCCGAAATACGAGAACCGTAACGGTGGTTACACAAGAATCATCAAAATCGGTCAGCGTAAGGGCGACGGCGCAATGGCAGTTCTGCTTGAGTTAGTTTAATACTGATTCGACTACATGATCTGATTTTCAAGGCAGGTAGCTGTGGTACGATAGAGAATATCGTATCAGGCGACCTGCCTTTTTGCGTTGAATAAAGCCTTGCCACTAAATTGCCTCAAAGTTCACAGTTTTACCACAACTTTGAAAGAAAGTCTTAAGTTGACGGTCAGATTCTAAAAGTTTATAATAAACATAGAAGATTGTACATTTGTAGGAATGTTCAAAATAGAATCAGAACAGGGGGAACTTGTTATGACAAAGCATAATATTTTAAATAAAATAAAAAAAGGTACGGAAGTGTTAGCTGTAACAGCACTGATGGCTGCTATGGCTGCGCAGCCGGTTATGGCAGCGTCTACGATCAGCAGTGTGAGTATTAAGCTGAATATCGATCTCCAGGATGGCGATGATCTGCCGACTTTAGATATTGGGCATACAGACAGTGCATCAGCGGATTCTCTGGAAGTTATGATCCCGGATAATAATAAGTATGAAATTGCATCTGCGGAATGGTCCAAGGAAGTGGATGAGGTGAAACTTGGAAATACTTATAAATTAAAAGTGGTATTGGAACCGCTTGATGAGGATGACTATGCATTTAAGAGCAGTTATGCTGCATCAAAGGTGACTGTAAAAGGCGGATCCTTTGTAAGTGCCCGCCGCAATGACGCAGATCAGCTGGTGGTTACATTAAAGACAAAGGAAGCAGAAGGCATTTTAGCTGAGCCGGATGAACCGCGTTGGTTAAGTGAGAACTTTAAGAATGATAAATTTGGATATGCTAAGTGGGACAGTGTAACGGATGCGGCGTACCAGATTCACCTTTATAGAAATGATAAGATCATTCACCGTGTATCGGACTGGATGAGCACATCCTATAATTTCTATCCGTATATGACAAAGGAAGGCGACTATCATTTCCGTGTACGTGCGATTCCGAAGAATGAGGATGTTAAGAAGTATGCGACAAGCAGTGAGTGGACTGAGTCTGAGGAAATGTATGTAGATGACAATGAAGTGTCTGATGGTACAGGTCAGGGACAGCAGGCGAATACTCCGGATCCTGCAGTCAATAATGCAGCATCCGGGATCATTCAGGTCGGCTGGATCAAAAACGACGGAAAGTGGTATTTCCGTTATCCGGATGGAACTTATCTGCGTGACAGTTGGGGTAAGATCGATGGTAAGTGGTATCTGTTTAACAACACAGGTGAAATGCTGACAGGCTGGCAGAGTGTCAATAATGTCTGGTATTATCTGAATTCCTCCGGAGATATGTTCACCGGCTGGTTATGGGACAATAATACTTGGTATTACCTGAATCCGGACGGATCTATGAAGACAGGCTGGCTGATTGATAACGGTAAGACATATTATTTAAATCCGGGTGGTGCGATGTTGACTGGCTGGCAGGAGATTGGCGGTTTATATTACTACTTCTATGCAGATGGTCATAAAGCGGTAAATGAGACCATCAGTGGCTTCTACGTGGATTATAATGGTGTATGGCAGCGTCCATAACTGAGAAAGATTTGAGTGAGATCGCAGAGAAATCTGCGGTCTCTTTTGTTTTTGGTAATTTTTTCAAGACTCTTGACGAACGAACGGATATACTCTAAACTTGTATTCTGTAGGAGTATGCATTTCCTTACGAAGAAAGGAAGAATATGGGAATTATTCGTGCAGTGAATCTGATATTTGATTATATCAGACATGATGAGGAAAATAACAAAGAGGAGACAAACCGTGCGTTGAGCGGTGTCTCTTTAGATATAGAAGAGGGAAGTTTTGTGGCGATCCTTGGTCACAATGGTTCCGGTAAATCAACGTTTGCCAAATTGATGAATGGTATTTTGATGCCGTCTGACGGTACTGTTTACATTGCGGATATGAAGACGAACGATGAGGAACATCTCTGGGATGTTCGTAAGACTGCCGGAATGGTGTTTCAGAATCCGGATAATCAGATCATCGGAAATGTGGTTGAGGAAGACGTTGGATTCGGCCCGGAGAATATGGGCGTTCCGACGGAGGAAATCTGGGAGCGTGTGGACCGAAGTCTGGAGGCAGTCGGTATGACAGCGTACCGTTTACAGTCTCCTAACAAGCTTTCCGGAGGTCAGAAGCAGCGTGTGGCGATTGCAGGCGTGATGGCGATGAAACCGCGCTGTATCGTCTTAGATGAACCGACAGCGATGCTGGATCCGAATGGCCGTGCAGAGGTCATTAAGACAATCCACGAGTTGAATAAGCAGGAAGGGATCACAGTCCTCCTGATTACACATTATATGGAAGAAGTGATCGATGCGGACCGTGTGGTCGTGATGGACGGCGGTCAGGTTGTGATGGACGGAACACCGAAGGAAGTATTTTCCAGGGTAAATGAGTTGAAAAAGTACAGGCTGGATGTACCGCAGGTGACAGAGCTTGCAGATGAGCTGAAGCAGGCAGGTATGGATCTTCCGGACGGTATCTTGACGATCGAGGAGCTTGTGGATGAGCTTGCAGCGAAGTTATCCTAATATGGAGCAGATAGATTATGGCAATTGAGATCAAAAAATTGAATCATATATATGGCCAGGATACGATTTTTCAGCAGTATGCGTTGAAAAATGTGGATCTGACGGTCGAGGACGGTGAGTTTATCGGTCTGATCGGACATACAGGTTCCGGCAAATCGACGCTCACCCAGCATTTAAACGGTCTTCTTAAGGCGACCGACGGAGACATTCTTTATAACGGTGAGAGTATTTATCGTGAAGGTTTTTCCATGAAGACATTGCGCAGCAAAGTGGGACTGGTGTTCCAGTATCCGGAACATCAGTTGTTTGAAGTTGATGTGTTCAGTGACGTCTGCTTCGGACCGAAAAATCTGGGACTTGCTCAGGATGAGATCGAAGCGCGCGCCAAAGAGGCATTGGAACTGGTTGGGTTGGATGAGAGTTTTTATAAACTGTCTCCGTTTGAGCTTTCCGGAGGTCAGAAGCGTCGCGTGGCCATTGCAGGTGTGCTTGCGATGAAACCGGAGGTACTGATCCTGGACGAGCCGACAGCAGGTCTGGATCCGAAAGGAAGAGATGATATTCTGGGACTTGTGGCAAAACTTCATGAGGAACAGAAGATGACCATCATTCTTGTGTCTCACAGCATGGAAGATGTTGCGAAATACGTGTCACGTCTGGTAGTTATGAACCGAGGCGAGAAGGTGTTTGACGGAACTCCGAAAGAGGTCTTCCGCCATTATAAAGAGTTAGAGGCGATGGGGCTTGCGGCTCCGCAGATCACATATGTCGTACAGGCGCTGCGTGCGCGCGGGATCATGATCAGTGAGGATGTGACGACGGTGGAAGAGGCGAGAGACGAGATCCTGAAGCTTTGGAGGAAGTAAATGTTAAGAGATATTACACTGGGACAATATTATCCGATCGATTCAGTGATGCATCGTATGGATCCGCGCACAAAGCTGTTCGGTACGATGGTGTATATTGTGTCCTTGTTTATTGCGGACAGTCTTTTGGTTTATGTGGCAGCAGCACTGTTTCTTGTAGCTGCGATCCGGATGTCAAAAGTGCCTGTGAAGTTTATGGTACGTGGACTCAAGTCAATCGTAGTCCTGCTTCTGATCAGTGTCAGCTTTAACTTATTCCTGACACCGGGAACTCCGATCTTTAAGATCGGCTTTCTGCAAATGACCTGGGAAGGCGTGGAGTTTGCCGGATTTATGGCAGTTCGCTTGATCTTTTTAGTGTTGGGTTCTACAATCCTGACACTGACCACAACACCGAATCATTTGACGGACGGTCTGGAAAAGAGTCTGGGCTTCCTTGGAAAAGTGGGAGTACCGGTTCATGAGGTATCCATGATGATGTCCATTGCATTGCGTTTTATTCCGATTCTCATTGAGGAGACGGACAAGATCATGAAGGCGCAGATGGCAAGAGGTGCTGATTTTGAGAGTGGCAACCTGATCCAGAAGGCAAAAGCGATGGTACCGCTTTTAGTGCCGTTGTTTATTTCTGCATTCCGTCGTGCGACAGATCTGGCCATGGCTATGGAAGCGAGATGTTACCGCGGAGGTGACGGACGTACGAAGATGAAGCCGCTCCGCTATGAGACAAGAGACCGTGTGGCATATCTGGTATGCTTCCTTTATCTTACTGTTATGATCGGATTGAAAATTATTTTATAGGGATCAAAGATATGAAACGAATCAAGTTGACAGTTGCTTATGACGGCACTGCATATCGTGGCTGGCAGGTTCAGCCTAATGGTATCACAATTGAAGAAGTTTTAAATAAGGCTCTTTCGGACCTTCTGAAAGAGCCGGTTTCTGTTATTGGAGCCAGCAGAACGGATTCCGGAGTGCACGGCCTGGGCAATGTGGCTGTGTTTGACACGGAAAATCGTATGCCGGGAGATAAGATCTGTTTTGCAGTCAATCAGCGTCTTCCGGAAGATGTACGAGTGGTTCGTTCGGAAGAGGTTCCGTTAGACTGGCATCCACGAAAACAGAATTGTACAAAGACATATGAATATAAAATCTTAAATTGCAGGATCGAGGTGCCGACAAGACGCTTATATGCACATTTCTGTCATTATCCATTGGATATTGAAAAGATGAGACAGGCAGCGGCATATTTGATCGGTGAACATGACTTTGCAAGTTTTTGTGCATCGAATCATCAGGCAGAGGAAACCGTTCGTACATTATATGAGATCACGGTGGAAAAAGGCTCGGATGATATCGTGACGATACGTCTGAGAGGCAATGGCTTCTTATATAATATGGTAAGGATCATTGCAGGTACATTGATCCGGATCGGCAGCGGAATGTATCCTCCGGAGCGTATGAAAGAGATCCTGGATGCGCGAAACAGGGCAGCAGCCGGCGATACAGCACCGGCGAAAGGTCTGACTCTGGTTGGCATCGAATATGAAAAGGAACCGGCCGGAGAAATTGTTGGAGAAAATGAGCATTATCGGTATGTACTGGATCAGAGCAGTTTGACAGAAAATGGAGTTTCTGTATTAAGGATCGAACGCTGTACAGAGGCAGAAGTGGAACGTTTGGTTCGACGCATGGTACATCAGGCATATCGAAACGGTGCTGAGAGTGTGCTGGTTTATGCACCGGAAACAGTGGAGATTCATGATGATGAACAGTACGGACTGTATGCGTTAAAGAGGATAAAACCGGACTGGTATACAACGGAATATCGAGGAAAATCAACGATTTTTGAACAAAAATAAAAAAACGTGGAAAATATAAGAAATGGGGACTGGAGTCCTTGATGGAAGCTTGTGGGATTAGTATATTCATATATGAAAACACTTGATCGAAGGACTGATTTGCCATGAGCGGACACTTGAACATCCCTATTTCTCAAATGTCCTGAAATTAGTATTTCAAATGTTTTCCTTTAAGATCCTGCCTCACGGGGCAGGATTTGCGCCTTATTCAAGAGGGGTATCTCTCAGTTTATATTCAACTGGTGAGATACCTTTTTGAGTTGTATGAATTGAGAGAACGAAGATGAACAAGAAAGTATTAGAACATTATTTACCATTTTTACCGGAAATTGATGACGAGAGAAAAAGACAGTTTAATGAGTATTTTGAAGCAGCGCCAATGTGGCTGTTAGAATCTTTTTCTATCGAAGAAATGAAAAAAGGAACGACATTTATCTTGGAAGGTGAACCGGTTGATACGGTATACCTGATCGGAAAGGGAATCATCAAAGCGACCGATTATCGGATCTACGGGATTCCTTTTGATTTCATGCTTTTTAGCGATGTTTATGCGTATGGCGGAATGGAGCTTCTGATGGAAAAGGATACATATCTGGCAACGATGCAGACTGTGACTGACTGTACAGTTTTGAAAAGTCCCAAGGCACATTATTATCGCTGGCTGAATACAGACATCCGCGCGATGAAACATGAGGCAAAACTAATGGGAGAGTATCTGTTTGAGCAAGCCCGTAACTGCCGTGCGTTTTTGTTTTTACAGGGAGCCAACCGACTGGCTTATTTGTTTATCAACCAT
>JAFYOD010000084.1 GCA_017556515.1 Lachnospiraceae bacterium | reverse complement strand
TTGCGACCGACTACAGTCGGATAAAATCGCATCGAAGCAAAGGTAGTCAACCGTTTTTGAGATAGTATGGTTTTTCTACATATATTGATATTATATTTTTACTAACTTAAATCCACACTTTATAAAGCCACAATAATTCCGCCATCGTTTGCATACACAGTAGCAACTCCGGCAGTGTCTGTGATCACGACTTCTCTGAACTTCGCTTTGGAACAAAGCAAGTCTTTCACGTACTCTGCGCGCTCCGGTGCATTGACATGAGAAATCACCAGACGTTTTTCCTCTGTGTTCCCACCGTTTTTGATCGCAATTTCTACCATCTTCTGAAGTGCTTTGCTAATGCCGCGTGCCTGATCAAGTTTGATGATCTCGCCCTTCTCCGCGCTCATAACCGGCTTAATATTCAGAGCAGTTGCGATAAATGCAGAAAGACCTGTCAGTCTTCCGTTCTTTTTCAGCGTATCTAAAGTTTCCAACACAAAGTATGTTTTCATACAGTCTCTGTACGCATTCGCTTCTTTTTCAATCTCCTCAAAGGAAAGTCCCTGTTCACAAAGATCACGAATATGCAGTGCGATGTTTAATTCACCACTGGATGCTGACTCTGAATTGATCACACAGATGTTCTTATGTCCGTATTCTTCTTCGTATAAATTTTTAGCCAGTACTGCGCTATTGTAGCTTCCGCTCAGCGGACCGGACAGTGTGATCACAAAAATATTTTCCGCATCACAGTGATACGCTTCTTTGAACATTTCCGGAGACGGACAAGCTGTTTTCGGATAATCCTCACTCGCTTTTACCATCTGAATAAATTCTTTCTGGTTGAATGTTTCATCATCGATAATGGTTTTATCTTCCAGCATAAGTGTCAGCGGGATCATCTGAAAATGAGGATCCTGTTTTAATTCTTTTGTTAAATCGAGACAACTGTCACCGATAATTTTGTAAGTCATGGTACTACCTCCGGAATAAAGCTTCATATACTCTTGTTTCAAAAACAATCATATACAGTTATTAATACTACTTCATTATAGTCATCGAAAATATTCCAGTCAATCTTTTTCCAACTGTCAAAAAAGGCTTCTTGTTGTTTCAAGAAGCCTTAAAAAATATAAGTTAAAAATTCTGCCGCACAGATCAACACATACAGTACAAAGCCCGGATTTAAGTATACAAAAATCTTATGGTCGGACAGAGGTCCATTATGGTATGTCAGCTGCAAATACCAAAATCTTCCATATCGGATCAGAATGATCCCGGCACATATGATAAGGCATAGGATCACTAAAAATACTCCTGCAAGATAGACAAGAGAAAGAATCGTTCCACCGATCCCGTAAGCGATCGTTTCGCCGAATGCGACCATAGTGCTGAATGTATTCACCAAAATATGAAGCAGGACCGTATAACGAATGCTGTTCGTTTTGACTGCTACATATCCAAAAACCAGACCGATCACGGCTGCATAGAGAAACTGTGCGATATTTCCATGCATCAATCCAAACATCAGGGCCGTATAGACAACCGCAGTCCGGTCTCCAAAGAGTCTTGCGCGTTTTAACAAGAAACCACGGAACATCAATTCTTCCATGAACGGACCTACGATGCAGGTATACATCAGCATGGAAGGTGTAAAATCCATCGCAATTTCTGTTACCGGATTCATTTCCATCAAGTCTTTTCCGGTAATGTTTCCGATATAACTGTTGATAAAAAGGCCTGCAAAGTTCAGCAAATATCCAAGTCCCAAGCTGGCAACCGCACAAATGACAAAGTCCCATCCGGATAATTTCCTTAATGGCGCCCGCTTCTTCGGAAGCCAACATAAGAGCATATATGCGGGAATATGAGCCGCTCCCAGAACAAACAGATATTGTACCAGCACATCTGTCCAAGGCGATTGGAAAAGCCAGGAAAGCCAGCGGTATCCGCCGGCCTCCTGACTGATTATAAACTTGTAAACGTTCTCATAAACAGTACTGCTCCAGTGACTGAATCCCATCAAGATACTTGCGGACAATCCCAGGATCGTGAAGGTGATCATCACCTTACGTCTGCTAAGTTCCATATCATTTTCCTTTATTCTGTTCTTATGCTTCTCCGGTCATGATCATCATGATCTCGCTGCTTCTTGCAATAAACTTTGTCATGCGTTCCGGATTAAGGCTTCCGTGTGCAAGTTTTGCAAGATCATAAAGCTGCTCGCAGATCTTTGCTGTGTTTGCACCATCCTTGTTGTTAAGAACATATTTTACAAGACTGTTGTTTGCATTGAGAACGAGAGTCTCTGCAACCGGGAACATTCCCATATCCATTCCCTGGGCGCTGTACATTCTCATCATCTCCTGCATACGTCTGCTTTCCTCAGAAACTGTGATCATAGATGCAAGGCCTGCATTCTTCAGTGATTCCACCTTTACCTCCAGCTGATCCATGCCTAACGCAGCTTTGAAGATCTCAGACAGAGATGCTTTTACAGTCTCATCTGCTTCTGCGTCTTTTTCCTTGAAGATCTCGTTAACATCTGCATCGATACGCTGGAACTTCACACCTTCGTTTTTGTATTCCAGCTGGCTCATAAACGGATTGTCAATAGCCTGTGTCAGGTAAACTGCATCCAGTTCTGCTTCTTTAAACATGTTAATGTACTGGCTCTGCTCGATCTCATCTGTCACATAGAATACATGGTTCTCATGATTCTTTTCTTTTGCGATCTCAAGGTAGTCTTTTAATGTCAGATACTTCTCTTCCAGATTTTTGAAGATGATATAGTCATTCATCTTATCTGCAAATTTCTCATCTTTCAGGCAGCCAAATTTGATGAACGGATTGATATCATCCCAGTATTTCTCATAAGTTTCACGGTCTGTCTTGCACATACCGGAAAGTTTATCTGCAACTTTCTTTGTAATGTAATCGGAAATCTTCTTAACAAATCCATCATTCTGAAGTGCACTTCTGGAAACGTTAAGCGGAAGATCCGGACAGTCGATGGTACCCTTTAAGAGCATTAAGAACTCCGGAATAACCTCTTTGATGTTGTCTGCGATGAACACCTGGTTGTTGAAAAGTTTGATCTTACCTTCAATGCTCTCGTATTCCATGTTGATTTTCGGGAAGTACAGAATACCCTTTAAGTTGAACGGATAATCCATGTTCAGATGGATCCAGAATAACGGCTCTTTGTAATCCTGGAATACTTTTCTGTAGAAGTCTTTGTATTCGTCTTCTGTACATTCGTTCGGATGTTTGTTCCAAAGCGGCTTTGTATCATTGACCGGAACCGGACGCTGCTCGATCTTATACTTCTGAACCTCTTCTTCCAGAATAGTTTCCACGATCACATCGCTTTCCTGAAGTTCATCCGCTTCAATGGTCTCAAGCATCGGTTCGCGTGTCTCGTCATTGACGAAGATCTCTACCGGCATAAATGCACAGTATTTCTGAAGCACTTCACGTGCACGGAATTCGTTGGAAAACTCTGTGCTGTCCTCGTTTAAGTAAAGAGTAATAACAGTACCGTGGCCTTCTTTCTCACCGTCTGTCATCTCGAACTCTGTACCGCCCTCGGATACCCAGTGAACGGCTTTTGCACCTGCTTTATAAGATAATGTTTCGATCTCAACTCGGTCAGCCACCATAAATGCAGAATAGAAACCAAGACCAAAGTGACCGATGATCTGATCCTCGCCTGCCTTGTCCTTATACTTATTTAAGAAGTCCTGTGCACCGGAGAAGGCGATCTGGTTGATGTACTCTTCCACTTCATCCTCAGTCATACCAAGACCGTTATCTTCGATCTTGATGGTCTTTTCTGTCGGATTGACAGTCACAAGAACTTTGTATTCCGGATTTTCCGGTTCTTCATACTCGCCCATTAAAGCCAGCTTCTTCAGTTTTGTGATTGCATCACAACCGTTGCTCACTAACTCACGGTAAAAAATATCATGGTCAGAATATAACCATTTCTTAATGATCGGGAAAATATTTTCGCTGTTGATAGAAAGACTTCCTGTCTTTGCCATAATTGATCCACTCCTTATATCGTTTCTGCAGTCTGCAGATGTTTTCGTAATGATCGCAGAACTTTCGTCTGCAACAAGACATATTGTAATACCTGAATCTGGAAAAGTCAATATTTTTAGCACTCATATAAACAGAGTGCTAATAAACTTTTTATAAACTTTCGAAACCATTCAGACCGGAATTGACGTTCATTTTGAGGTCTGCTAAAATAATTATAAGAAAATACCCACAAGAAAGGTGTCCTGTCATGAAAGAAAAAGTAATTCTCATGTGTATCGACGGTATGAGACCGGATGGTTTCCTGACATGCGGAAACCCATTTATTCATAAAATGATGGAACTTGGTTCCTATTGTCTGGAGAGCCAGAGCGTATTCCCGTCCAGCACACTTCCGTGCCATATGTCCATGTTCCACAGCGTTCCGCCGGAGCGCCACGGCATTCTTTCCAATACATACGTGCCAATGGTACGCCCGGTTTCCGGACTGTTTGAACAGATCAAACTGATGGGTGGCGTTTCTGATATGTACTACGGCTGGGAACCGCTTCGCGACATCGGACAGCCAAAATCCCTAATCCGTTCCGGATATATCTGTGCAAGAGGCGAAGACGATACGGATAACAAACTGACGGATCTGGCTTTAAGACGAATCTATGAAGATCAGCCGGACTTCATCTTCTTATATCAGGTGGAGACCGATGAAAAAGGAGGCCATGACAATGGCTGGATGAGCGAACCATATCTTCAGTATGTTAACGTTGCCATTGAAAATGTAAAACGTGTATATGAAGCGATCAACAAAGTTCATGAAAAAACCGGAGATAACTATACTCTGATCATCACAGCCGATCACGGCGGACACGACCGCCTCCATGGCACAACGATGAAAGAGGATATAACCATTCCGACATTCTTTATCGGAAACCGATTCGAACCGGGCAAACAACTTACTGACGTCAGCATCTTAGATCTGGCACCAACGATCGCAGATATCATGGGCGTTCCGATTCCAAGAGAATGGGAAGGAAAGATTTTATAAGATTACTCTAATAACAAAAAATCCCAGACGGACAGAAGCATCTGTCAGTTCTGGGATTTTTTAATACAAATTTATTTTGTAAAGGATACGGAAAGCTCATTTCCTGCAAGAATCTCCTGCTCACAAGTTCTTGCCTGTGCTTCCAACGCTTCTACTTTTGCAGCCAGCTGCGCCACAAAAGTCTCATCTTTGATCGAACCAAGGTTGATCTTTACGTTTAATAATGCGCTCAATACTGCAGTTCTTGCCAGCATTGCTGCCATCAGACCATCGGAAACCGCATTTTTGTTACCCTTTTCCACAACCTCTTTGGCAATCGAAAAGATTTTTGCAGATGTTTCTGCCACAAAAAGTGGAACGGCTGTGGCTTCCTTTAAACCATTCTGCATGGCTTCTTTGCGCACGGCCTTTTCTTCCTCCGTGTCTTTCGGAAGTTTCAAAGCTTCCATATAGGCTGTAAAAGATTCGTGATCTTTCTGGACTGCAGAAAGAAGTTCTTCTCGGATCATTTCTGCCTCTGCAACAAGAGACCTCATCTCCTCTTCCACATCTGCATATTTTGTTTTTCCAATAGTCAGATTGGCAACCATCTCGGCAAGAGCCATGCCAAGACTTCCGGCCAGAGCAGCTACGCCTCCGCCACCCGGTGCAGGCGCGTCAGAAGCAGTTGCATCTATAAACTGCGCAATTGTTAACTCTTTCAATTCTGCCATACAAGGTCACTTCCTTTTTCAAACATCACATTTATACTCTTTTTTCTTTCGGCAAATAAACCCTCAGTACGATAATACTGATCACTGTAAGTATTGCCACACCAATATACGCCGGAACATAGCTGCCACATACATCGTATGTACGACCTGTAATGACCGGAGCCAGGGCACTGCCAAGGTTTGTCGCTACCGTCAGCTTACTGTAGATCGAGTTGTAATCTTTCATACCGAAAATGTTCTGGACGATGATCGGCATGCAAACAGCACCGAAGGAACATCCAAGACCAACTCCAAGAACGATAAACGCCAGTGCGATCGTACTTGTACAGAAGATCATTCCAATCGTACCTGCTAAGGTGCATAGACAAGCGATCGTCACTGCTGTTCTGTTTCCCAGTTTATCAAACATTCTTCCAAGGGTCACTTTACCGATGGCCAGTGCTCCCATGGAAACAGAAGTCATCAGAGCCGCAAAGGTCACGCTGTAGCCACTATCGCTCAGGTGAGGTGCCAGCGTCGGATAAAAAGACATGATTGACACAACCATACTTACACTGCAGAATACAACTGCCCAGAACACCGGCATGCGAATGGCTTCTGCAAACGTATAACCTTCGAATTTTTCAGTTTGAGCAACCTGATCCGAACCATTCTGTTCGCGAGCCATACGCTCTGCTTCTGCCTCTTCCCAGCCGTACGGTTTCAGACCTTTGTCCTCCGGTTTTTCACGGACGATCAGGATCATCGGCGGAACCACCAGAATGAACATGATCACAGCGAGAACCGCATAAGTCATTCTCCATCCAATGTGAATGATCAGCTGGCTGCTGAGGGTATTCATGACCATACCACCAATACCGGTACCCATGGACGCAAGGCCGATGGCCAGACCACGGTTTTTTACAAACCAGTTTCCGATGATGTAATTAAATACTGCCATGGAAATGATGTAGAAGAATGGGGTGATCAAGACGGACACCACATATCCCATCCAGATTTCCTGCATTAATCCGTAACATGCATAGATGATCGGCATCATTACCGCACAGAAGCACATGGATTTATGAAGATGGATACGCTTAGAAAGACTTCCCCAAAGCATGGCAAAAAACATCTGCGAGAAGGAAAATACCGTCTGGATCAGACTCATCTGCTGACGGGTGATCCCCATATCCTCACAGACTGGTTTCATAAACTGACTGAAACAGTTATTCACGACACCGGTAGTCATCGCAAGGGAAATACATCCAACGGCAACGATATACCAGCCATAATAAACTTCTCTTTTTTTACCCATAATGAAACCTCAGGGAGAGCCGGTTGACTCTCCCTTTTTGATATTTTTATACGTCTAATTCCTCAAATACAGCTGTCAGAGCTTCTTTTACAGAACCCTCGTGTAATACGTTGTGAAGGTTACAGTACTCAAGAAGTTTGAAGTAACCCATGGAACCGCCTGCCTGGCAGAGTTTGTAGTAGTTATCCCAAGCTGCTTTGCGGTCTTTCTGCATCTGTGTATAGAATTCAAAAGCACCGATCTGAGCCATCGCATATTCTACGTAGTAGAACGGGTAAAGGAAGATGTGCTGCTTCTGCATCCAGAAACCGCCCTTCTCTAAGAACTCGTTGCCATCGTATGCTCTCCACGGCATATACTCTTTCTCGATCTCATGCCATGC
>JAFYOD010000083.1 GCA_017556515.1 Lachnospiraceae bacterium | reverse complement strand
ACTGCCGCACGCGGAATGATCACAGAAAGTCCGACTGACTCGAAATTCTTTACTGCTTCTCGGATCATTCGTTCAAATCCTAACGGATAACGGATCACAACAGATTTCTTTTTCGAGAGATCACGTCCCATCACCTGGAAACCTCGAATATATCCATCGGTAAAGGTATCTGCCATCTTTTTGATCGTCTCTTCCGGCAGTCCGTTCATGAACGCTGCAACTTTCAGCTCTTCTTCTGAAATATATTCACCAAACTGGTACAGATAAGACAGATCCTGCAGATCATGCTCCATAATGATAGCTTTTGCAAAATCCATCGTCGGATCCAAACTTTCCTGAATTCGGTAAGTAAGAGTCACGTCACAGTAATCGCTCATACACCAATACAGAATGTCACGAATAATTTTCGCCACCGGATGGCCATTTCGAAGCATAGGATCATCTTTCTCGACACAACGTAATTTATCCAAAGCCATCTGAACCTCTTCATCTGTAAATACATTGTAGATTTCGATCAAAGCCTCATTGTAGATGACCATATCTTCCACGCGCTGCTCAAATGCATACACGATATCGCCACGAATCTCTGTATATAAAAAGCAAAATAATTTTCCTAACTCTTCGCCAAATACACTGGCTGCATATTCCGGATTTGCATAACTTGTTTCATAGTTTTCCACAAGAATATCTTCGTATAAACGCTGATTTATCTCCGCATGCTGTTCTTGTGTCCAATTTTTCATTTCTCCGGACATCTGAGCCTTCAATACTTCATCACATATTTTTATAAACTCTGCAACAGACTTAAAATAAGCCAGATATGGCTCCTGTACGGTATCTTCCTCACAAAATCTACAAATTCGTTCCATGGAAAGTTCATATCTCTCACGAATAAAATCGTTCATTCTAATTCCTCCAATATTCGAAACATTTCAAAGATAGGTACAGTATACCACAGATGAAACAAAAAAAGTACACCCTGGCAGATTTTCCACCAAGGTGTACGAACATTTTCATATTAACCTTTTACGGCACCAACCATTACACCTTTTACAAGGTGTTTCTGGATTGCCGGGTAAAGCATAACTACCGGAAGGGATGCTACAACGATCGTAGCATACTTCAGTAATTCAGACATACCCTGTAACTTAGCAACCGCATCAGCGTTGGAAACCTTTGTCATATCAACCTCACCTAAGATAAGGATCTCTCTCATAACCATAGTTAATGGCATTAAGTTATCTTTGTAGAGGTAGATCATAGCATTGTAATAATCGTTCCATTTTGCAACGCCATAGTACAGTAATAATACTGCAAGAATGGATTTACTTAACGGCACGATAACCTGAAGCATATATCTAAACGGTGTACATCCGTCAATCTGACCAGCTTCATAGAGGTCATCCGGGATATTGTTCATGATATATGTTCTGCAGATAATCATATTGTATGTAGACATCGCTGTCGGAATGATCATCGCCCATCTTGTATTTAACAGATGAAGTTTATTTACAAGGATGTAGGACGGAACCATACCACCACTGAAATACATTGTAAATACGAAGAACAGGGATACCCATCCTCTGGCTGTAAACTCTTTTCTGGAAAGCGGATATGCACAAAGCATTGTCATGGTCAAGTTCAAAACTAAGGATACTGCTACATAGAAAATAGAGTTCAGGAAACCGTTGATGAGTTTACCATTCTGGAATACAGCCTCATAACCGCGCAGTGTAAAATCAACCGGGAACAGTTTTACTCTTCCGCTGATTACTGCCTGCGGCTCGGAGAAGGATGCGGATACTACATAAACGATCGGATATAAAATAACAAGAGTGATAAGTGTAAGGAATGCGTAGATCACAAACGTTACGATCTTATCCTCCATACTCATCTGGCTAAATTTCGTTTCTTTCATATCGGCTCCTCCTTCTTAGAACAAGCTTGTCTCTGTCAGTTTCTTTGTGGTCTTATTTACAATAAGAAGTAATGAGAACGCTACAAGAGACTGGAACAGACCTGCTGCTGTGGAATAACCGAAGTTGGAGTTAACGACACCAACTTTGTACACGAAAGTGGAAATAACTTCAGAAACGCCTGCGTTCAGGTCGTTCTGCATTAAGAATACTTTATCCATACCGATACTTACAACGCTTGCGCAGTTGAAGATCAACTGGATAACAATAGTCGGTAAAATAGACGGAAGATCTACGTTGAGAATTCTCTGAAGACGAGATGCACCGTCGATCATCGCAGCTTCCTGTAAATCCTGGCTTACACCGGCCAAAGCTGCAACATAAATAATGGATGAATAACCGGCCGTCTGCCATATGCCTGACCAGACATATAGGTGCCGGAAATACTCGGCCTTACCGAAGAAGTTGATCGGAGCAATACCAACAAGTCCTAACAAAGTATTGATAATACCTGTTCTCTGGTCCATCATAGACATCATCATACCAACAAGAACTACGATGGAAATGAAATACGGCATATAAGTGATCATCTGAACGAACTTCTTATACCACACTACTCGAACTTCGTTGATACCGATCGCAAGGAGGATCGGGATCGGGAAGCTGGCAATGAAGTTGTAACAACCAAGAATTAACGTGTTCTTGATAACCGTCACGGAACTAGTGGAGGTCAAGAACTGCTGAAAGTACTTAAAACCAACCCATTTACTGCCCATGATACCACGGCGGATGGAGTAATCTTTAAAAGCAATGATAATACCACCCATCGGGATATACGCAAAGACAAATGCGTAGATCATCGGAAGGGCAATGATGAGCCAGAACTGCCAGTTAGCGGCTTTGATTTTATTATTCCCCTGTTTTGCATTGCCTGCCATACAGTTCTCTCCTTTTTTAAAAACTGCCCACTGAAAAACAGTGGGCAGTTTCATTTAATTATGTGTTAATGAAATTAATAACCCGTTTCAGATATTATCTGTTGTATGCTGCTGTGTAGAGATCAAGCATCTGCTGAAGACCAGCTTTGTTCATAGCTTCTACGTGAGCATCCCAATCAGCATCGATATCTTTCTCGCCTCTTACGAAAGCAGCCTCGTCCTCTACAAGGATCTTCTCTACTTCTACTGCGATTGTACCGATATCTGTTGCTTCTTCAGATGTAATCTTTAACTCGTTGAGCTGGATAAGGTCTGTGTTGAATGCATACGGCTCCTGTAATTCTTTGGAAGCGTTGAAGAGTAATAACTCAAGACCTTCCGGAGCGTACGGATCTACGCCGTCTTCAACAGCCTGACCAAGACGGTAAGCTTCCGGAGCTACACGGATACCAACGTCCTGCCAGTCATGGTTCTGAGCTTCGCCAGAGTATACATTAAGAACTTCGTAAAGAGCCTGCTCGCCACTTAAGCCCTTCTTGCCTTCCGGATTGAGAACCCAGTCAGTTCCCTCTTCTGCACCGTACTGGGACATAAGGTCACCTGTCTCGCCGTAGAAGAAGTCAACGAATCTGAATGCTGCTTCGATATCTTCACATGCATCTGTGATACATACTGCACCTGCGGATACACCGTAGTTCGGCTGTGTCCAAGCAATTCTTGTGCCGTCCGGACCTGCGATCGGAGCCATCGGAGCATATTTTCTGTACAGCTCTGCGTTATCTGTAGAGGAGATCATATCAGAGATTGTACCAGCCGGGAAGAATAATACCGGCTCATCTGCCTGGTTAACAAGAGTCTTCATCTGCTCGGATGTCTGTGTGAATACGCCATCGTAAAGAGCGCCCATGTCGTAAAGTTCTTTCATGAACTTAAGACCCTCTTTGTAAGCATCTGTTGTAGCAACAGAAAGCATCTGGTTGTTGTTAGCCTGATCGCGAACTACGTAGTCACGTACTGCAAGTGTGGAGGACTTTGTCGGAACGAATGTGTAAGCGCCGAGTAACCAGTCCTGAACACGTGTGTACCAACCGGAAGCAGCACCACCAACAGCGATTCCATCCGGTTTCATCTCTAAGAATGCTTTACATACATCGATGAATTCCTCTGTTGTTGTCGGGATTTCTTTACCCATCTGCTCTAAGTACTCTGTGTTAACCCACATCTTACGACCATACTTACAGTGGTAGCAGTCGTTGATGTTAACCATGGAGTAGATCTGACCGTCTGTTTCACGGCAGATATCCATGCTGTAACCGTTGTCGTTCATAAGTTTGATGTAGTTCGGTACATACTCTTCTGTCATGTACTCGTCGATCGGGATGATGATACCCTCTTTAACGCCAAGACGAGCGATATCCGGGCCAACACCGAAGATGATATCCGGGATATCATCGGAGTTCATGATCATGTTTAATTTGTCCTGCCAGTCGTCACGGGAACCTGTAACGAATGTAAGGTCAAGGTTTAATGTCTCCTCAAGGTAGAGTGTGAAATCGTTTGTCTCGAAATCCTCTACGTTCGGCATGGACATTGTGAAGATTGTAAGTTCTGCCGGTTCTGCTGCCGGAGCTGCTGTTGTATCAGCTGCAGCTGCTTCTGTTGCTGCCGGAGCCTCTGTTGCTGCCGGAGCTGCTGTTGTAGCTGCTGTCTGGTTGCTGCCACAACCTGTTAATGCGCCTGTTGCCATTGCTGCTGCCATACCAAGAGCTGCAACGTTTTTAAAAGTCTTTCTCATTATAGTTTCCTCCTTTTCCGATTTGACTTTGTCCTCATCTCAGGACAAAGTAACATCAGTATCAGTATATCTTCCAAACCTCTTTTTGTCAATATCTATACGATATATATAATTATCTTGTCTTTTTGTACTAAATATAGTACATTATTAACAAGACACGAGATATGTCATTTCGATGATATTCGTACATTTTATCCAAAATCCGCCATTTAAGGAGTTACCTATGTTTTTCAAGAAAAAAAATCCATTGCCAAAGCTAGAACTCTACTGCCTTGGCAAACAGATATACAATGGATACTTAAAGGACATTCCGTTAAAAGAAGCAGTTATCCTTGAAAAAAGCATGGAATTTTTCAGCGATCCGGAACCGTGCCACATCCACAGAGGTGCCGTGCGTGTCCGCCTGACAGCTGAGATCCAGTTAGAATTTGAAAATAAAAAGGATCCGGAATGTCCCGGACCCCTTTTAAAAAGATATGCAAATTTTGATGAGATCGACCGCTGTATCCTGAAAGATTAGCTGCTGTTTCATCAATACTTTTAAAATACAAAGAAATATACTGCAAACAACGCAAATAGCACTGCATTAAAAATCTTGATCGCGCCCAGATGACGGAACATAAAATCAGAAACAGCTTCTGTATTTCTTGTTCTCTGAATGAGCATGATCATGATCACAGCCGGAACTGACATGGCGGTCGTATACACCAGAAATGGGAATATGACCGCTTTTACTTGGTCTTTTAACAGGTAGGTGATCGAAGCCATATAGATCTGTCCTGTACAGAAAAATTCACCGAAAGAAATGACCACTCCCAACATCAGGATCATCAGCGGCTGCATCATGCCTTTTGCAGAAGAAAACTTTTTGATCAATTTATGGTTCATTCTTCGAAGTCCAACCGGAAGCTGCATGCGGATTTTTCCATAATCCTGACGAAAAACTCGGATCGCATCCACAATATACAAAGCAGAAGCAATTATAAACAAGATTCCCATCGCGAGATTCATAACACTTCCCACACGTTCCATCGTCTGTCCGGAAATCTGAGATGCTGTCATGAAGATCACAAGTCCAATAGAAATATATGCCGCATATTTACCGGCCAGATATAAGAGACCATTCTTCCATACAGATGCCTTTTCGCTCAATAATAATGACATCAGCATTAATAACATGGAAATAGAACAAGGATTGAATCCGGCAAGAAGTCCTGCTGCTGCAAGTGTCCAGAGACTCATGTTATCTGCTTTGTTTTCTGAACCTCTCACATCTGCTTCTTTCATCATATTTAACAATTCCGTATTTTTCGTATTTCCCTTTTCCATCACCTGTTCGATGGAAGGGATTTCATCCTTTCCGATCAGATATTGATTTCCGAAAAATACTGCCGGAACTTTCTGCTTCTCTTCCGGAACCCCATACTGAGTGAAAACAGTTTTTAATTCATTAAGACATTCGTCTTCAATAATATTGTATTCAATCAGCTGAACGGACATCTCGTGTTCAGAAAACCATGTCTTTACAAAATGGCAATCCTCACAGTTGTTCGTTGAAAACAGTACTACGACCGGACGTTTCGCATCTTCGATCGATGCAAAAAGTCCAGACCAGAATACCTGATTTCCAAATCTACTCTCATCTTCAGTTCCAGACTGCTGAATCTCTGAGGATTCTGGCTTTAACTCAGTTGCAATCCCCTGATTCATTAATAGATCTCGCATCTGAGCTTCCATGTTATCATGACCACTGATCCACGTTCCATCAACGATCAATACAGGAAGGCTAACTCCGGATGGAATCTGTATATCTTTCTTCACATCCTCATATTGAGTTCTGCAAGAATCCATAAACACATTATATGTGGAGATCTTTGCTTCAAACGTTTGTTTATCTTCTGATGAAAAGACACGGTTATATAATTCATAAAAATCTTTTGTACCGTCACATGATGCACACACTTCTTCGTAATAATAAGAAACCTCGATCGGTTCCGCTGCGATCACGGTCTGCACCATACAGATCATACAAAGCAAAAACATGATCATACTTTTGACAATCCTGCTCTTCGCCCCCGATCTCCTTTTCTTCTGTTCTAACATAAATGTTTCCTCCAAATACTTCTTACCGCATATCATACCACATGTTCTAACATGGAAACAACCACAAACCACACAACTTGCAAACTCCTTTCATGTGTAGTATACTCAAAGGTAATTCGACTTTTAACAAAGGATGGTTTACATATGTTTCAAAAATTGTTCAGTACCGAAAACCCGGTCTGGAGAGCCATGGATCGAATGGGCGATCTGATGATCTTAAACTTCTTGTTTATTTTTTTCAGTATCCCGATCTTTACGATCGGCGCGTCTCTGACAGCACTTTATACGGTTTCGTTTAAACTTCTGGATGAAACAGAAGGCAACATTGTCAAAAACTATTTCAAAGCATTTAAAAACAATTTTAAACAGGCTACTGTCATCTGGGTCGTTGTATTGCTGGCCGGTTTATTTTTAGCTTATGACGCCTACCTCGCTTATGTTTCAACCTCTATCGTTTCAAAAATCCTGATGGGTGTTATCATTCTCGTCGCGATCATCTACGCGATGTGGACAAGCTGGATTTTTCCGGTTCAGTGTAAATTTGATAATCCGGTAAAGGTAAATATGAAAAATGCAGCACTCATGATGGTCATTCACATGTTTCCAACTACCCTGCTGATCACAGTGCTGAATGTAGTGCCATTTTTGATCCTCTGGTTTTACACTACAACCTTCTTTGCACTACTTCCATTTGTTGTATTTTTAATGTTTTCTTTCATTGTATACAACAACTGCAAACAACTCAAAAAAGCATTTGCTGACTACATTCCGGAGCCTGAACTCCCGGAAGATCCATATAAGGAATAGACTTGTTATGACATTGCGAGAAAAGTTCAAGAAAATCATTACCGCGATCAAAGAAGGAAAAGGCGGCGCTGTTTTTGAATATTTTTATGATTACTATAAGTTTGAGGCCTTTGTCATAATCGCAATTCTTTACTTCATTGGCAACCTGGCTTACACAAAATTGACAGAAAAAGAAATTGTACTAGCCGGTGCGCTTTTGAATCAGTACAATATTCTTGCGGAAGATCAAATCCTCGATATGGGGGAAGATTTTCTGACAAAACAGGGCTTTGACCTAAAAGAACACAAAGCAGAATTCAATACCTCTCTTCGTTATGCGCACTCCGGAGATTCTTCTTTCAATGATGCAACCATCCAGGGGCTGGTTGCCCAGTGTTCCGGTGGAACCATTGATTTCATTACCGGAGACATGGAGGCAATGACCATCTTCGCATACGGAGAATATTTCTATGATCTTCGCGAGGTTCTCACTGAAGAGGAAATGGAACGCTTCGCTCCGTACATTCTCTACGCAGATCTTGATTATCAGCGCCAGATTGAAGAAGCACTTGTTACCCCGGAAGTAATCCCAACCATGGTTCCTCCGGACATGCGATACCCGGACAAAATGGTGGATCCGATCCCGGTTTTGATCGACCTCAGAGACTCTACTCTTCTCTCAGAAATTTATATTGACCTGGTCGATGTACTTTGCTTTGGATTTACTGTAAATGCACCGGATTTGGAGCTTACAAAAGAGTTTTTGAATTATCTCATGACTACTGAATAAAATGTGGATTTAATTGAGTTAACTTGGTAATAAAAGAGTCCCAGGATGGCAAGAGATTTCTCGATGGAAATTCTTGCTTGTCCTGGGATTTTTGATTTTTACAGTTAATGGATATTAGATAATCCAATGCATAGAATGATTTGGTGTGAGCTTTTTGGACACTCTTATGATTTACAGACCGCAAAATCACACTACTCATTCACACTAAATATAACCATTTTGACAATTGAGTTCTTTTATGTGCAAGAAATCCAACGTTTTCATATATAGCTTTCATCTATCATGTGATATCTTTATGCGTAATTGGTTCTTCTGTCCAGTTTCCCATATTTTTTGCCTCTGCTTTATTTGATTTTATTAAAGAATTAGGGCTACCTATCCAATCAAGCTACTCATTTTCAAAAATCATTGGTACAGATTCCTTACATTTTTACCTTAATGTCCCAATAATGAAGTTTTATATATCAAATATGAGCTTATATCCTGAGCTTCTGAAGTCACTTGCGTATTAACAAGATAACTTGGCAAGCAAAAGTCCCATAAATGTCAGGTGTTTCCAAAAAGAACCATAGAATTCCGTCGGTACTTGGCGCTGTATTTTAGCGCCTTAGTACCGTTACGCAATTCTCTGAACGCAAGTGTGTTCTTTTGGAAATTCCTAGCATTTATGGGACTCTTTTGTTACCAAGTTAACTCAATTAAATCCACACTTTACACATATCCCGCTGCCACAATTACCACCAGCCAAAAGCACATGGCAATTCCTGCGAACACGAGACAAACCTTTGCTAAAAGATAATTTTTCTCTTTTTCAAAGAAAGCAAAAACTCCATAAACAATAGATGAAACCGTTGTTACGATACTACATAGACCAATTGCAGCTGCATTTAACGGTGCATCACCCATATTTTGATAAGACAGCATTACTGAAATAATTCCAAAGATATATGCTGCCACGATTAAGCCAAGTGACACAAAACTGTATGTCGCCAATGGCTTTCTGATATATGAAACTTTATTTCCAATTCTCTCCATTGTAGCTATACCACACTCCTTTTGCGACAACGAACATAATATATCCAATCAATACACCGATTGTATTCAGCAACAGATCATCTACATCAAAACTGCCAACATGGGCTGTCAGTTGTGCGATTTCAATTCCCAGACTAAACAAAAATCCCTGAATTGTAATTATGTGCCACTTATTCAACTGATCCCACACTTCCGGCAAAATAAAACCAAATGGCATGAATGCCACTATATTTCCAATGAGATTCAGTAAGACAGCCTTATATCCCAGAAGCTCCCTGTGTACAATAAATCTTCTAATTTCCTTAAATAACACCAAATTATACGAATACTCCGCATGAGAATCCGGTGTTCTTCCCAGTGTTTCAGCAAAGAACAAATAATATGTCAGCAGAACCAGATAAAGTATCAGCAACACAAACGCATGTTTCCGGTGTCTGTTTTTTTTCATTTTCAATCTCCAACTCTATTTCAAAATTCATATCAATTAAATCGCAAAATATTTCACTCTATCCGGACACAAATCTGAGAAATCATACAAAATTCCAGGCCAAATCATTATCCAAAACCATATCACATTTCATGTGACTAAACAAAAACACAGATAAGACGCTGCACTTTGGCAACATCTTATCTGGTTTATCTCTGGAATCCATTTTCCGGACTAGCTTATAAGCACTCCGTCAATCAATTAGAATGTAATATCACTTTTTCTCTTCAGTAATAATGCGCCGCTGACGATCGCGATGATTCCAGTGGTCAATCCTACTGTTGCGATTACAATTCCAACAGCGATGCAGGCTGCGCCTGAATTGCGCATAGTCTTATAAACTCTTTCCATATAACAAGCTCCTTATTTAACGCCGTACTGCTCGTAGTATGCGTCGATTGCTGCCTTTAATGTATCATCGATAACAACCTGGCCTTTTACTTCCTTGTTGTATAAGCACTCAACAACGTCGTCCATGGAAACGATTGCTGCTGTATTGAAGCCGTATAACTCTTTAACTTCATCAAGAGCTACTTTATCACCGCTCTTACCAACTTCCTGACGGTTGAGGGAAACGATAAGACCAACGATCTCTACGTTAGCTGCACCTCTTACCTTCGGAACTGTCTCTTCCATGGATTTACCAGAAGTTGTAACGTCCTCGATCATGATAACTCTGTCGCCATCTTTTAAGGAGCTGCCAAGGAAACTGCCCTTATCTGCGCCGTGGTCTTTCTCTTCTTTACGGTCGGAACAGTAGCGAACCTCTTTGCCGTATAAATCGCTGTAAGCGATTGCTGTTACAACTGCAAGCGGGATACCCTTGTAAGCCGGTCCGAATAATACGTCGAAGTCATCACCATAGTTGTCATGGATCGCTTTTGCGTAGTATTCGCCAAGTTTACGAAGCTGGGAACCTGTTACATATCCGCCAGCGTTCATGAAAAACGGAGATTTTCTACCGCTCTTTAATGTGAAATCACCAAATTTTAAAACTTTATTGTCAACCATGAACTCAATAAATTCCTGCTTGTAAGCTTCCATTATTGTATTCTCCTTTATTCGCCTTATTCTTTATCCAACAGATTTTTCGCAATCTGCATTTATTATTTATTTAACTGCGCCGATAAGCTCGTTGATATCCTGAACGTTGTAACGTCTCATGTAGTCTTCGATACCCTTGATAACGTTAACTGTTGTCTCTGGATTTACGAAGTTGCCTGTACCGATCGCTACTGCTGTTGCACCTGCAAGGATGAACTCGATCGCATCGTCAGCGTTCATGATACCGCCCATACCGATGATCGGGATCTTAACAGCATTTGCTACCTGGTAAACCATACGTACAGCTACCGGTTTGATCGCCGGACCGGACATACCGCCTGTTTTGTTGGCGATCGCAAATGTACGTTTGTGGATATCGATCTTCATAGCTGTCAGAGTGTTGATAAGGGATACAACGTCTGCACCGCCTGCCTCAACAGCTTTTGCCATCTCTGTGATATCTGTTACGTTTGGAGACAGTTTCATGATGATCGGCTGTTTTGCAACTTTCTTACAAGCTGCTGTGATCTCTTCTGCAGCAGAAGCTTTCTGACCGAATGCGATACCGCCTTCTTTTACGTTCGGACAAGAGATGTTGATCTCAAGCATGTCAACATCTGTGTCTGCAAGACGCTCAACTACATCAATGTAATCTTCTTTTGTCTTACCGCAAACGTTAGCGATGATCTTTGTATCGTACTGCTTTAAGAACGGGATGTCTCTTTCCATGAAAACATCAACGCCCGGGCCCTGAAGACCGATCGCGTTTAACATACCGCCGTAAACTTCTGTTACACGTGGTGTCGGGTTTCCCGGCCACGGAACGTTTGCGATACCTTTTGTTACAACTGCGCCAAGTTTATTTAAGTCGATAGACTCACCAAATTCCATACCGGAACCGAATGTACCGGAACAAGTCATAACCGGATTCTTAAGCTCAATACCGGCTAAAGTTACTTTTGTATTCATGCTTAGTCCTCCTTATTCTTTGATCTTGATTGTGTGGCACTTGCAGCCTTCTGTCTGGTGGCCGCTTGTGATACGCTCTCTCTGCTGTTCAGTATTTAACAGTTCAACATCTTCTGCATTGAATACCGGACCATCTTTACAGATTCTTGTATTTCTTACGTTTGCATGATGATCGATCTCTTTTGTATGGCATACACAGCCAAGACATGCACCGATACCGCAAGCCATCTTCTCCTCGAGGGAGATGTAGCACTCGATACCGTTCTCAGCAGCATATTTCTTTAAGCCCATTAACATCGGAGTCGGTCCGCAAGCGTAGATGATGTCTGCTTTCAGGCCGTTTGCCTTGATTGCATCGATAACGTTACCCTTTGTACCAACGCTGCCGTCGTCAGAAGCGATAACCACATCAGCAAACTTGCCGATCTCGTCAGCAAGGAATGTTTCTGCATCACGGTAACCTAAAACTGCTGTTTTCTCGCAGTCTAAGTGTTTTGCAAGCTCTAACATCGGCGGGATACCGATACCGCCACCGATCAGGAATGCTTTTTTGTTCTGTAATGTGAATCCGTTACCAAGCGGTCCCATAATATCAAGTTTGTCACCTGCATTGTACTGGGAGAACTCGAGTGTACCTGCACCTGCGATTCTGTAAACAATACGAAGTCTGCCGTTTTCTTTATCTGCCTCGCAAATACTGATCGGTCTCGGTAAAAGCTTGGACTGGTCGTTTGTGTAGACAGCGATGAACTGGCCCGGTTTTGCCTCTGCAGCCACTTCCGGAGCGTCTAACCACATGCTGTAAATTCCCTCAGCAAGTTTTTCCTGGCTGTGGATTGTTACATTCACTCTTTTCTGTGCCATGGTTTCCTCCTGTGTTATATATATGTTCAAAAATTAATAGTTCTGAAATTAGAGAACACTGTTGATATCAGCGATCATATCGATAACTGCCTGTCTGGAAGCCTCAGCAAAGTGCTCCGGACCAAACTTAGCATATTTCTCCTGCTTGTAAGCAGCAATGATACCACGGGAAGAGTTAACGATCGCACCAAGACCGTCCTCATTGAAGCAGTGCTTCAGATCCTGTGCTGTACCGCCCTGTGCGCCGTAACCCGGTACAAGGAAGTATGTTCTCGGCATGAGCTTTCTTAAGATCTTGCTCATCTCCGGATATGTTGCGCCAACTACCGCACCAACGTTGCTGTATGCGCCGTCCATGGAAGCATCGCCCCACTCAACAACCTT
>JAFYOD010000082.1 GCA_017556515.1 Lachnospiraceae bacterium | reverse complement strand
TACTGCACCCAGACTCCGTCAGCGCCAACGTAATACTGGTTATCGATCCAGGCGTTTTTCACCATAGCGCCATTCTCGCCAAGATAGAACCACAGTCCTGCGTCCTGTCTCCAGTCGCCTTTGATCATGGCTCCTGTACTTCCAAAATAGTGCCAGTTCTCGCCAAGACTCAGCCAGCCTGTTACCATTTTTCCGTCAGTGTCAAATGCGTAATCAATACCATCGATGGTCACAAAACAGTTGGAAAGTCTTGTACCATCCGCAAGTTCAAATCTCCAGTCATTTCCGTCTGCGATCCATTTGTGGTATGCAGTAGTTGTCTGCTCCACCGTCTGTACCGCTCCCGGTCCCGCTGAAACATCTACTGCACTCGGAGCACCTGTTACAGTCTCTGTAAGCAGATCTGCTTTGGCAAGTGCAAAACCATAGTCTAACATTGCTTTTGTATCGGTATAGTGAGTTCCGTTGGATTTCAGGATAACTGCTACCATACGCACACCGTCACGCTCCACACATGTTACTAATGTATTGCCTGCTTTGGAAGTATATCCGGTTTTACCACCGAGAATACCATCATAATAATTGGCATTACTCTTATAGATCATTTTGTGTCCCATGGAAATGGTTCTGGCTTTTGCCGCCTTTGTCTCCGGGATTTTGTAACTTGTAGTGGATGTAATCTCACGGAATGTTGCATTTTTAAATGCCTCTGCCGTAATCCTTGCCATATCACGTGCAGTTGTATAATGCTCTGCATTGTTTAAACCATTCGGATTTACAAAGTTAGAATTGGTACAGCCCAATGCTTTCGCTTTGGCATTCATCATATCAGAGAAGCCTTTCAGGGATCCGCCAACATGCTCTGCCAGACCATTGGCTACTTCATTGGCAGATTTTAACATCAATCCGTACAAGCTGTCTTTTACGGACAGTTTATCGCCTTCCTGAAGCAGAAGTGTCACTGCTCCGGATTCTAAATTAGTCACTGCTGTCTTGGAATAAGTAACTGTATCAGTCAGTTTTGCATGTTCCAAAACTAAAAGAGCTGTCAGTACTTTTGTAATGCTGGCCGGTGCAAACTGTTTGTCCGCATCTTTTTCGAAAATAAAATTGTCGTGTGTTACATCGTAAAGGATTGCACCCTGCGCAGAAACGGTCGGAATTGCAATCTCTGCTTTTTTGGCAGCTTCTTCCAGCTCCGCTGCTGTGCGAACACGTACTTCACTCTGAACCTGCTCATTCACCTGACTATTGTCATATCCCGGTCCTGCCTGCTGTTCCGTCTTGATGCTGATCGGTTCTTTAGTACTATATGCAGCAGACGGTAAGATCACATTTGTGACCGAAGTTTCCGCTGCGCCCGGTCCCTGCTGTGCAGCCTGAGTGGACTCTGCCGCATTCGGTGTCTGTTCCGCTGCCTGACTGGACTCTGTAACGTCCGGTGTCTGGTAACTCTGTGTCTCTGTCTGGTACACCTGAGTTGCGCCAAACGGTGTAATAAATACAGATGCCTGAACTGTCTGTGTAAATGCCAGGGACATGGACAGGCCAATTGTTAAAATACGTACTTTATCTAAAAATTTCTTATGCATATCGTTCCTCTAAAAATCTGCTGTGTTTCGTTTTCTTTCTTTACATTTTAACATAGCAGAACGCAGAAAATCTTAATATTTTATGAAGATTTTTCTGCAAAAACATGGCAGTTTTGCCACATATTTCTATGCAGCAAAACTGCCTCGTATTAATCATCCAGCATTGCCAGAAGATCCTCTTTCGAAAGTCCGGAGAATGCTCCCGTGCCTTCTGTAATAACAGTGTCTGCAAGATCTTTTTTCATCTCCTGCAGCTTCAGGATATTTTCCTCTACCGTATTTTTTGTGATCAGTTTGAATACCGTTACCTGATTTTCCTGGCCGATACGATGAGCACGGTCAGTCGCCTGATTCTGCGCCGCCACGTTCCACCACGGATCGTAATGGATTACAATGTCTGCTGCCGTCAGGTTCAGACCGGTTCCGCCTGCCTTGAGTGAGATCAGGAATACCTGAACATCATCCTTCTGGAAGGATGTAACCATCTGCATACGCTCTTTTTTGGAGGTTGCTCCGGTCAGCATATAATAAGGAATCTTATCCTTGGTCAGGCGTTTTGCAATGATCTCCAGCATGGAAGTAAACTGGGAGAACAGAAGGATCTTATGACCTGCCTCTGTACCATTTTCCAGAAGTTCCATACAAGTTTCCAGTTTCGCAGAATCGCCTTTGTACTTGGCAAAACAGAGGGATGGATCGCAACAGATCTGACGCAGCTTCATCAGTTCTGCCAGGATCTGCATACGGTCTTTGCCCAGGTCTCCGCCTCCTAAAATCTGCTCGCGAAGCAGGGCTGCATTGGCCTGGTAAAGAGTCTTCTGTTCGCCTTCCATTCTGGAATAAAGAACGGTCTCCAGTTTTTCCGGAAGTTCTTTTAATACATCTTTCTTTAAACGTCTCATAAGGAACGGGGCTGTCATCTTTCTTAACATGGAAAGAGCATACTGATCTCCGTCTCTTACGATCGGTGTTTCAAACATCTTTTTAAATTTCTGGGATGTATATAAAAATCCCGGCATCAGATAATCAAAAATGCTCCAAAGCTCGCCAAGATGGTTCTCGATCGGAGTACCTGTAAGAGCAAATTTGGTCTTCGCATGGATCGCTTTTACGGCTTTCGACGCCTGTGTCACTGCATTTTTAATGTACTGTGCCTCATCAATGATCTGGAATCTGAACAGATGATCCTGATAATATGCCAAATCACGTTTTAACAGATCATAAGAGGTAATAAGAACATCGACACCAGCAAATTCTTCCTGCTGCAGACGTTTTAAGATCTCCTCACGCTCTGCCTGATTTCCCGCCATAGTCTGAACCGTCAGTTCCGGGGCAAATGTATGAAGCTCGTTTTCCCAGTTGTATACAAGGGAAGCCGGGCACACGATTAAAGATGCGCCGCCGGATCTCTTCTTTTCATCCAATAGAAGAGAAATAATCTGAATAGTCTTACCAAGACCCATCTCGTCTGCCAGGATTCCGCCAAAACCGTATGCATCTAAGCTCTTCAGCCAGCGGTAACCGACTTTCTGATAGCTTCTGAGGATCGGTACCAGACGCTCCGGGATCTCATAAGCACTGTCTTCCACGTCTTTCATACCGCGTACCACTGCCTTAAACAGCTGGTCTCGGTAAAAGCTGACGCTTCGGTCTTCTTTCAAAGCAGCATCCAGGTACATCGCACGATACATCGGAACCTTCATGGTCTCCGCTGCCGCAAACTCTGCTTCGACACCCAGACTCTGCGCTAACTTTGACATCGTCAAAAGTCCGTCGTCGCCCAAAGTCAGGAAATCTCCGTTCTTCATGCGGTA
>JAFYOD010000081.1 GCA_017556515.1 Lachnospiraceae bacterium | reverse complement strand
GGTAAAAGATGGATTTCAATATGTGGTTTTGAAGGTACGTTAAACTTCATAAATCCTTAAAAAGGAAATGCACGAGTGGCTCAGTGGTGGAGCATCGCCTTGCCAAGGCGAGGGCCGCGGGTTCGAATCCCGTCTCGTGCTCGCTAAAGACTCTTGATCATCAAGAGTCTTTTTTGTTATAAAAACACCCAATTCTTCTCATTATTGTTTTTATCTTAGTACGCGACTTAATTCGATTGAAAAAAATTATATTATAGCGTATAATGTGACAATAGATTCTAAAATACGACCGTTAGAATCTAGAAGAAACTATTAACTATATTTTTTATTTAGAGGTAAAAAACATGTTAGAAAAAATCTTTAAGTTAAAAGAGCATGGTACAGACTTCAAGACAGAAGTAGTTGCAGGTATTACCACTTTCATGACAATGGCGTACATTTTAGCGGTAAACCCGAGCATTCTTAGTGAAGCCGGTATGGATGCCAATGCGGTACTTATTGCAACTTGTCTTGCATCCTTCATTGGTACACTTTGCATGGCTTTTATGGCCAATATGCCGTTTGCTCTTTCTGCAGGTATGGGACTTAACGCATATCTTGCATACACAGTAGTTATTGGTCAGGGAATTTCCTGGCAGGTTGCTCTGTTTGCTGTATTTGTTGAGGGCATCGTGTTTATTATCATGTCCCTTACTAATGTACGTGAAGCGATCTTTAATGCGATTCCGTTGACTTTAAAACAGGGCGTATCTGTTGGTATCGGTCTTTTCATTGCATTTATCGGTCTTCAGAACTCCGGACTTTGTGTAGATTCTTCTACATTAGTTACAATTACAAGCTTCACAGAGAACTTTAACACACACGGTATTTGTGCATTACTTACTGTTGTAGGTCTCTTAACAACTGCAGTTCTTCATATTAGAAAAGTTAAAGGTGCGATCCTTTACGGCATCGTTGTGACTTGGGGTCTTGGTATGATCTGTGAGGTTACAGGTATTTATATTCCGAATCCGGAAGTTGGTGCGTACAGCCTTTTCCCGACAGGTATTATGAGTGCTGATTTCTCTGCATTAGGAAAAACATTTGGTCAGTGCTTTAAGATTGACTTTAGTGGTGTAGGAATCTTTAACTTCTTAGTGATCACATTCTCTTTCTTATTTGTAGATTTATTTGATACATTAGGAACATTGATCGGTGTAAGTACAAAGGCTGGCTTATTAGACGAAGAGGGTCGTTTACCGAGAATTAAACCGGCGCTTCTGTCTGATGCGATCGCTACATCTGCCGGTGCGGTGCTTGGTACTTCCACAACAACAACATTCGTTGAGTCTTCTGCAGGTGTTGCAGTTGGCGGCCGTACAGGTCTTACTGCATTAACAACAGGTATTTTATTCTTATTAGCAACATTATTTGCACCGTTATTTACATCTATTCCGTCCTTCGCAACAGCTCCGGCACTTATTTTTGTTGGTTTCTTAATGTTTGACGAAGTTATTAATATCAGATTTACAGAGGAAAATCTTGCAGATGCGATCCCGGCATACCTTTGCATCGTTGCAATGCCGCTGTTCTACAGTATTTCCGAGGGTATTAGTATTGGTGTAATTTCCTACGTTGTATTACAGACTGCAACTGGTAAAGCTAAGAAGGTTCCGTTACTTATCTACATTCTTGCAATCTTATTCGTTCTGAAATATGTATTCTTATAATTAGGATACGAGGAAGGGGAATAGGCGATGAATTTTTTAGAAGAGAGAATTCTTAAAGACGGAATCGTAAAAGAGGGTAATGTCCTTAAAGTAGATAGCTTCTTGAATCATCAGATGGATATTGAACTCTTTAACGAAATGGGAAAAGAGTGGAAGAGACGCTTCGCTGACAAAAATATCAATAAGATCATGACGATCGAGGCATCCGGAATCGGTATTGCATGTATTGCAGCTCAGCATTTCGGTGTTCCGGTAGTATTTGCTAAGAAAGCAAAAAGCATCAATATTGAAGGTGATGTATATACAGCGGAAGTCGAATCTTTCACACACAAAAATAAAAATCAGGTTATTGTATCAAAGAAGTTTTTAAATGAAAATGACCATGTGCTTTTAATCGATGACTTCCTTGCAAATGGATGTGCACTTCAGGGTCTGATCCAGATCGTGCATGCAGCCGGTGCAACAGTGGAAGGTATTGGTATTGCAGTTGAGAAAGGTTTCCAGATGGGTGGCAAGAGCATTCGAAATCTGGGATATAAGTTAGAATCTTTGGCAATTGTAGAATCGATGGACTGGAAGACAGGAGAAATCGTTTTTAGAGAACAATAATTATAAAGAATGGGACTGCATCAGCAGTCCCATTTTTAGTTAAATGCATGGAAGAAATCGACCGTCTTATTGATTTTCTTCATGAGAGTATCAAACATCTGTGGAGTTAAGGATTGAGCACCGTCGCACAATGCTTTTTCCGGATTGTTATGAACTTCGATCATGAGGCCGTCTGCACCTGCAGCAATGGCAGCCATGGATAATGGATCAACCATGGAACGAATTCCGGCAGCATGGCTTGGGTCAACAATGATTGGAAGATGAGTCTTTTCTTTTAACATCGGGATTGCGGAGATATCCAGGGTGTTTCTGGTCGCGGTTTCAAAGGTACGGATACCGCGCTCGCAGAGAATGACATTTTCATTTCCGCCGGCCATGATGTATTCTGCACTCATTAAAAATTCACTTAATGTATTTGCCAGTCCTCGTTTTAACAGGATTGGTTTTTTAATTTTGCCAAGTTCCTTCAGAAGCTCAAAGTTCTGCATATTTCGTGCGCCAACCTGGATAACATCCACATCTTCAAAGAGCGGGAGATGTTCCGGGCTCATGATCTCGGTAACAACAGGAAGTCCGGTTGCTTTTTTTGCTTCTAAGAGGAGATCAAGTCCCTGTTCATGAAGTCCCTGGAATGCATATGGGGAGGTTCTTGGCTTAAAGGCGCCGCCGCGGAGGAAGTGTGCACCGGAACGCTTTACATCTTCGGCCACTTCTGTGATCTGTTCTTTTGTCTCAATGGAGCACGGACCTGCGATAACCTGGAAATGGCCGCCGCCGATTTTCTGACCGCAGATATCGATCACGGTATTTTCCGGGTGCATGGAGCGGTTGGCTTTTTTGTATGGTTCTCGGATTCTTCTTACACTGTCGACTACGTCAAGGGCACGGAGCCAGTCTTCGTGTACGTGAGATGTATCGCCGATCAGACCGATCAGGCTTGCCTGGGTACCTTCAGATAAATGAAGTTTAAAGCCCTGGGCAATTAAATCTTGTTTTAATTCTTCAACTTTCGCAGGATTTGCATGCTGTTTTAAGATAATGATCATACTTGAGAGTCTCCTTTAGTAATCAAATTTGCGATGATCTCGACACATGCTTCAATTCCAAGATTACCGCTGTTCAGGCAGATGTCGTAGTTTTTTGGTTTGCCCCATTCATTGCCTGTATAATACTGGTAATATTCTTTTCTTTTTTTGTCGATGGCACGAATATGGTTTTCCATTTGTTTTGTATCGATGGAAGGAGCGTTCTCTAATGCCATCAGTCGTTCCATACGCTTTTTCATACTTGCACAAATAAATACTTTGCATGCATCTTCAATGATCATGTCTGAGCAGCGTCCGATGATAACACATGGACCATTCTGAGCGAGCTGTTTGATGATCTTCGTCTGGATCACGAAAAGCTGGTCCGGAACAGGGATCTCATATGTCGGAGAGAATGGATTGATCGGTGTATAGGTATTGGCCGGATGTCCCTTTTGGGTGATCACTTCATCGTTTGCATGGAACAGATCCGCAGAAATGTTGCTGACTTCGGATGCCATGGTGATTAGTTCTTTATCATAAAAAGGAATTCCAAGTTTTTGTGCCAGACGGAAACCGATTTCGCGGCCGCCGCTTCCAAATTCACGACTGATAGAGATGATTTTGCTCATACGACTTGCCTCCTTTGTAATGTAAATAAACGTTAGGAATATAATAGCATATTTTCAATGAATTTCCAAGTTATCTCTTTTATTTCCAGAATGTTTCGTGTATATTAATAGAAAACATGTGCTATGTAGAAGAGGAGGGGAATTTGTGACTCTGAATCAATTAAGAAATGTGATCGCGATTGCGGATACCGGTTCGATGAACGAGGCCGCAAAACAATTATATATTGCCCAGCCGAGCTTATCACAGTCCGTGAGAGAACTGGAAAAGGAGATCGGCGTGGAACTGTTCCGCCGTGGTAACCGAGGCGTGGTTCTGACTCTGGAAGGCGAAGAATTTTTAAGTTATGCCAGACAGGTTATTGAACAGTACGAATTGATGGAAAACCGCTATGTAGAAAAAAAGAATGTCAAAAAGAAATTTGGCGTGAGCATGCAGCATTATACCTTTGCGGTAAATGCATTTATCGAGCTGGTAAAACAATTCGATATGGATGAGTACGAGTTTGCGGTACGCGAGGAAAAAACCTACGAAGTGATCGAGGATGTGAAAAATTTCCGAAGCGAGATCGGTATCCTGTATGTGAATGATTTTAACCGAAAAGTTCTTTTTAAATTGTTTGAGGAGTCTGATCTGGAATTCCATCCTTTGATGGATTGCGGTACTTATGTGTATCTTTGGCAGGGTCATCCTCTGGCAGGAAAATCGGAGATCGCTTTGGAAGAACTGGAAGAATATCCGTGTCTTTCTTTTGAACAGGGAACGTTCAACTCGTTCTATTTTGCGGAGGAAGTACTGAGTACCTACAAATATAAACGATTGATCAAAGCGAATGACCGAGGTACTTTGCTAAATCTGATGCGTGGTCTGAATGCATATACCCTTTGTTCCGGTATTACTTGTGAGAGTCTGAATGGTCCGGACTACGGTGCAGTCAAACTGAAATCCGATGAGATCATGACCATTGGCTATATTAAGCGAAAAGGTGTGGCATTGAGCGTTTTGGGACATAAATATTTGGAAGAAATTGACCGATATATTGAAGCAGATAAAAGCAGTTGGCTATAGGTAAAACCTATAGCTAGCTGTTTTTTTTACATATTAGACGAAAAAAAATGGTTATGGTATTATACGTAGCGTATGGAAGATACAGCGAGGGCGTTCAAGATTTAATTTTGAAAGCGTAATCTCCCCACGATATCAACAGAGGATTCAGCGACCTCACGTTGACGCGTTTGACCGCCCTGTCTGTATCTTCTATATCTTTATACCAAGACTTCAATATGATATAACAATGGCTTGATAAAGCGCGGTGTAAGATATGGAAAAGTTTGGATTGGAGTGTGATGTCGGATGAAGATTAGTGAGATTTTAGCACAGGATAAGCCTGTGCTTTCTTTTGAAGTTTTTCCACCGAAGGAGGAAGATGCTTTCGAATCGGTCGAGGCAGCAGCCTTTGAGATCGCAAGATTGGCACCGGCATTTATGAGCGTGACTTACGGAGCCGGAGGCGGAACCAGCAAGTATACGGTGGATATTGCTTCGGATCTGAAACAGAAGTTTGGAGTGACGGCTCTTGCTCATTTGACATGTGTCAGTTCCACAAGAGAATATGTACATCAAGTAGTAGATCGTCTGAAGGAACATGATATTCACAATATTATGGCTTTGCGTGGAGACATTCCGAAGGACGGAAGAATCCAGAATGACTATCAGTATGCCAGTGAGCTGGTTGCAGAATTAAAGACATTGGGAGATTTCTG
>JAFYOD010000080.1 GCA_017556515.1 Lachnospiraceae bacterium | reverse complement strand
GGTAAAGAAGCCATGCATGTATGTTTATTCGGTGCATAAACCATATGCTCATATACTTCATCAGTTACACAAAATGCATCATACTTAATCGCAAGCTTACCAATCGCCATCAGTTCTTCTTCTGTAAATACTTTACCGCACGGGTTGGACGGATTACAGATGATAATTGCTTTTGCACCCTGTTTGAAACCGTCTTCGATCAGGTTGATGTCAAAGTCATAGTTCGGCGGAACCAGCGGAATATAAATCGGTTCTGCTCCGGAAAGGATCGCATCTGCTCCATAGTTCTCATAGAACGGAGAGAATACCATTACCTTGTCGCCCGGGTTACAGATAGTCATCATAGTCGCCATCATTGCCTCTGTACCGCCACATGTTACAACGATCTCTGTATCCGGATTGATTTCTCTGCCAATCGCTTTTCCCTGCTTCTTTGCAAGTGCCTCACGGAAATTTTCAGCACCAAAGGTAATAGAATACTGGTGCGGGCCCTCATGTGCAGCTTTTGCAAGCGCATCCATGATTTCCTGTGGCGGATCAAAATCCGGGAAACCCTGGGATAAATTAATCGCACCGTGTTCATCACTGATTCTTGTCATTCTTCTAATTACGGAATCGGTAAATTCCTGTACGCGTTTACTTAATTCTGGCATAATATATCCTCACTTTATTGTAAATTTACAGTAATGATATTATAATAGAGTATACCGTTACGGTATAGTCAAGGAGTATTTGAATAATTATGCAAAAATATAACATTCCATGTATAAACACAAGTGCCTTTGCAAAGCTCTGTAATACCAACAAACGAACCCTGATCCATTATGATGAGATCGGTCTTTTCCAGCCGGCTTATACCGACGAACGTGGATACCGCTATTACAGTGAAAGTCAGTGCGATGTATTTTTTACCATTACTTGTCTAAAAGATCTGGGGATGCCGTTAAAAGAGATCAAAACCTATATCGACAACCGAAATCCGGAAGATCTGACTGCCATGCTGCTGGCACAGCAAAAGAAAGTTCAGCAGGAACTCCTGCATCTGAAGCGAATTGAACAGGTGATCCGAACCAAACTGGAACTGGTAACAGAAGGCACAGGCATTCAATTTCAAAACGGCCTTTCCAAACCGTTTCTCGCCGAATACCCGGAGGAGATCATGATCACCACGCCTTATCTGGGTACCGATCACCACGATACGATCATCGCAGCCTTAAGTGATCACATCGGATACGTCAACACCAATCGATTAAATACCGGTCATCCTTACGGAGCTGTCATGACTGTGAATGATCTAAGACAAGGAATCACGGATCATTATGCATTTTTTATTACCAAAGTAGCTGACCTCGCACAGTTGTCTGCTCTCTCGGATGATAAATATATGAGAAAGTCCAAAGGGCTCTATGCTGTGATCTATCTGCAAGGTGATTACTATCTGGCTGATGAGGCTTTTCAGAATCTTCTGACCTTTATTGATGAGCAGGGACTTAAAGCCGGAGAGTTCTGTTATAAAGAAGCTGTATGGGATGAACTGACGGTACAGTCGGAGCAGGATTATATCACCCGCATTTCAATTCCGATTTTTTCATAAAACAAAAAGCGATAAGGGCTACGAAAATCGTAATCCTTATCGCTTCTTAATTTTCATTTTATTCGTGATGACCGTCTAAATGGCAGATGTACTTCTTCTCTAAGCCAAGCTCCTCCGGCATAAAGCGCGGGGATACATTCTCGGAAGATGTGATAACTGCTGCTGCAAGGCGGGAACCGATCTCGATCGCACCCGGCATATCTTTACCGTATGTCAGACCGAT
>JAFYOD010000079.1 GCA_017556515.1 Lachnospiraceae bacterium | reverse complement strand
GGTGGCCATGTGGCCACCACCTCTTTTTTTGCGCAAAAAAAGAGGGCATACATAATTCGTATGCCCTCGACAGTAACTTAAACATTCCAAGTGTCTTCAATAAAAGTATGTGTGCAAAGATGCTTCTCGTAAGCATCACGCACGATTTGAATCGCAATGTCAACCTCTCCATTTGTCTGTCCGTTTTCAGCAATGATTCTTTCGTAATCTTTATATGTTTTAAAGACCCTTCTGAATTGCTCCTTCGTAACCGGATGTGAATCGTCGCTAACAAACGAGGCGAAATCAATAATCGTCGATCTCATGTTTTCGATTCTGATCGCAAGAGTATCTTCATTATTCTTGTCGATCTTGGCCGTCATGTCACGCATCCATTGATGGATCTCGTCAATATTGGAATTGACGCTATCCATCCACTTATTCCGCATTGAAATATTATCGCTGTTATAATGTTCGTCGACACTACTCAGCAATGCGGCGGTCTTTTCTACTGTCTCTGGAACCGTTCTTAAAGACGGGAGAAGATCCGTCATACGTATTCTTGGCATTTCTCAGTTCAAGCAGTTCCACCATCTGTTCGGAACCGAACTCAGGCCAAACAAATTTTTCGTGCGTACGTGGACTTCTATAAGAGTTAAGAAGTTGTTTGAAGATGCGATTATTCCCGACAAAGGATCTGAATGGGCTGCGGGCGGAGATCTTCACGCATATGTACCAGGAAAAGGGGCTGTTTCTATTCACCCCCATGAAACAGTTATGATCGGAACCGGAATTGCTACCGCAATTCCAAAGATGTATTGGGGTGGTATCTTTGCTAGAAGCGGTCTTGCATCAAAGCAGGGGCTCGCTCCAGCAAATAAGGTAGGCGTCGTAGATCCGGATTACAGAGGGGAGCTGAAGGTTGCTTTACATAATCATTCGGACGAGGTTAAAACCGTATGGCATGGAGACCGTATTGCTCAGCTCGTAATCGTTCCGCTGCCTAGAACTAAGTATACTGAAGTTAAAGAACTGGACGAGACAGACCGCGGATCTGGAGGATTCGGACACACTGGTTCGTGAGTCTCGTAAAAAAAATAGCCCGGGCATTAAGCCCGGGCTAACCAAAGACGAATTTTAAGAGGTATAATATGAATTTTCATGAATGGATGACTGTATCAGAACCGATTATAGGCAAAGAAGGAATGGCTGTATTCGAGCAGTTTGTTCTTGGTAATATCTCTTTCGAAGATTGTTTGAAACAAATGTATGAAGTAATGCCACAAGAAAATACGGAAGCATTAAAAATATTTATTGAGAATATTAGAACATAAAAATAGAGTTTGATTATTAAGGAGGGATATATGCGAGAAATAGTTACAGTTCGTGAGGCGGTTGCCAGAGCCAAAGCTGACGGCCTACCGGTTTCAGAATACGCGCTCAGAGGGTGGATAAAAGCAGGAGAAGTACCCTCTAGGAAGGCCGGCAATAAAATTCTTCTTTACTATCCGAACCTGATTAAATACCTACAATGTGCCAATAGTGATGATTATACAGCATAAACGATACATAAAAACTAAACGTGCATATTTTAGCATGGAAATATGGAGGTATCGCTATGGCTAGTATTGTAGAGAGAAATGGAAGTTTTAGAATAACTGTTTATTACGGATTTGATAACGATGGAAAACGTAAGCGCTACACAACTACGTTCACTCCGGACGGAGGACTTACGCCCAAAAAGAGAGTTAAGGCAGCGGAGGAGTTTGCCAGAAAATTCGAAGAGCAAATTCAGAACAGTGACGTGGTGCAGGCAAGTAAGACGACCCTGAGAGAGTTTGCAGGCCGATGGTTAGAAGAATACGCTCCTCAAAACTTACAAGCGGGAACGATAGAAGATTATAAGGACGAGCTTGACAGTAAAATATTGCCGGCTCTTGGTCATATAAAGCTGTCTGATTTAAAGCCAGTCAAACTGAATTCTGTATTTGCCGCGATGGCAAAAGACGGGGCGCGGAAGGACGGTAAAAGGGGTGGGTACTCTAAAAATACGATCAAGAAGACGCAAGACGTACTTAGCTCTATTCTCAGAACCGCAACGGACTGGGAGATACTAGAAAAGAATCCGATGGACAAGGTTCGTCTGATTGGAGATGATCCGGCCGACAACATAAAGTTCTTTACACCAGAGCAGGCGGCCGCTTTTCTGAATTACATTGAACGACCATACAAGGTAAAGACTACAGGACATAAAAGAATTGACGACACTGGAAAGGAATCTGCATTTTTGCAGGATAAAAAAAGCACATCCTTTCGGATGTGCTTTAATATCTGGCGGAGCAGGAGGGATTTGATTGCCGTTCCACGAAGTGGAACGTATGGAGCCGTTCCCGTCCAGCCGGGAACGGGCAACAGTCCGCCGGACTGTTGCATTTAAAAGGGTTCAAATCTCCTTC
>JAFYOD010000078.1 GCA_017556515.1 Lachnospiraceae bacterium | reverse complement strand
GATAATACACAGCGTAATGCCAGATATATCACAGAGCTCACTAAGAGAACGGATATTCCGGTATACGCAGGCTACGCATTACCGATGCTGAACAAAGTGGAACGTGCAACATCGATCCACGGTAAAGGCGGTCTTGGTTCACTCGAGATCGAAGAACCGAAGAAACAGCTTGAAAAACAGCATGGTGTAGATTATCTGATTGATACATTTATGAATCATGACGATATTTCTCTGATCACATTAGGTCCGCTTACAAACGTGGCACAGGCAATTCTGAAGCAGCCGAAACTCAAAGAAAGAATCCCGGAGATTCTTATCATGGGTGGTTCTGCAATGGTAGGAAATGCTACTCCGACAGCAGAGTTCAATATCTATGCTGATCCGGAAGCTGCGAAGATTGTATTTGAATCCGGTATTCCGATCAAGATGGTAGGTTTGAATACAACCAGACAGAATCCGCTTGGTCAGGAACATGCTGATAAGATGAAAGAGATCGGCGGTCCGGTAGCTGAGTTCTGTTCTGAGATTCTTGGCTTCTATGCAGGAGTGTTAGGTACAGCAACTATGCCGGATGCAGTAACTGTAGGCTGGTGGATCGATGATTCTATTATCACAAAGAGCATCAAAACTCACGTGACAGTAGAAACAAAAGGCGAATATACAAGAGGTATGACAGTGTGCGACTGGCGTTGTTATATGGGAGCAGAACCGAGCGTGGATATCTCCCGTACAAATCTCGGCGGTTTCTACGGATCTGAAGCACCGAATGTAGACGTTGCTATGGAGTTTGATCAGAAGCGATTCCTGGATGTTCTTTATGATACTCTGGAATGGTATAAAACTATCTAATTAAATGTAAAATGGGTGGGTTTATCTGAATCCACCCATTTTTAAATGTGGCACGAGGAGAAACATGAAAAAAAATTTTTGCAGTACAGCTGTAGCTGTGCTTTGTTTTTTGCTTGCTGCATGTGGGAAACAGACGGTAAAGCCGGCAGAAGTTTCAACTGCAGAAACGACTATGGAAATAGAAGAACAGCCGGAACGAGTATTTGTTCTGAACATGAAAGATCAGAATTCAGATGCTTTTATGACAGGAGTTATGAATGCATTTACAGATTCGAATGCAATTCTTGAGTTTGCAGAAGGAATCGATGAGGAAGATTGTAAAGCAAAACTTCTTCAAGCATGTGAAGATGGATATGAATATATTGTGGGAGTTGTTCCTGTAATCGTGGATATGATCGCAGAGATTGCGTCTGAATACCCTGAAACTGAGTTTGCAATATTTGATGCAGAAGTTCCACTGGATAATGTGACAGGATTCTATGTGGATCGAGAAGATGCTTATTTTGAGGCCGGTGCCATTGCGGCAAAGATGACAACGCAGGATGGAGTTCCGGGAATAAATGAGGAAATGACGATCGGATGGATTGGCGGAATGAATTTGCCGATTGTGAAGATATATTTTACAGCGTTTGAAAATGGAGCGAGAAGTGTAGAACCGGAGATTCAGATTTTAGAACAATATATAGGAAACTGGAACGACCCGGAAGAAGGAAAACTTCTGGCTGTAGAACAGTTTGAAATGGGTGCGGACGTGATTCTGAGCCTTACGGATGAATCAACACAAGGAATACTGGAAGCAGCTGATGAAGCAGGATTTTATGTGATCGATGCCTCCGGAAGAGAGCAGAACGAGGAAGCAGTTCTTGGATCTATTAGAGATGACATGGAGCAAGTCGGATACCATATGGTGAAAAAGATGTTAAATGGTATCAGTGCGGATGGTTCTTACGTTGAGTTAACCGCGGAAGATGGTTGTGTGGTGCTTGACAAAGATTCTAAAGCATATTAAAATTAATACGCGTACAGCAAAAGCTCTGATTTCGTACGAAATTGGAGCTTTTCCGTTATGAGGGATAGGAGTATTACATGTACAGTTTTAATAGCCGTGTTCGCTTTAGTGAGACTGACACAAACAGAAAACTTTCCATTACCGGCTTGATGAATTATCTGCAGGATTGTTCGATTTTTCAATCGGAAGATGTTGGTGTGGGATTTGCACACGTTCAGAAAACGAAAAAATCCTGGCTGTTATCTGCCTGGAATGTAGAAGTGATCCGAAGACCGGATGTGGCAGAAGCTATTACTATTGCTACATGGCCTTATGATTTCAAGGGGATCTATGGTCTGAGAAATTTTGCGATCTTAGATAAAGAAGGCAATTATCTGGTAAAAGCGGATTCGTGTTGGTTTTTGACCGATATTGAGACCGGAAGACCGGTTCGCTTGACCGAAGAAGAGACAAGTCTGTATCCGGTGGTCGAACCAAGGATTGATATGGAAGACCTTCCAAGAAAAATTGCCCTTCCTAAAGAGATGAGTGTCTATGGAAGTGTCCCGGTTATGAAACAGCATTTGGATACCAATCTTCATGTAAATAATGTACAGTATGTGGCGATTGCCTCAGAGGTGCTTCCGGAGGGAGCAGAGATCTGCGGAATTCGTGCGGAATATCGAAAAGCGGCAGTGCTTGGAGACGTTCTTGTATTGAAGGTTGCAGGTGAAGGAAATAAATATGTGGTTTCCCTGTGTGCGGAAGACGGAAGCGTGTATGCAAATGTGGAACTGAAAGTTAGTACTCAATAGAAAAGAAAGGACGAAAGACATGTTAGAACTTGGAAAGATGCAGACCTTACAGGTCATTAAAGAAAAAGATTTTGGTGTATATCTGGCTGAAGAAGGCTGGACTCCGAATAGCCCGGAAAGAGGCGTTCTGCTTCCGAAAAAGATGATTCCGGAAGGAACAAAGATCGGCAGCCTGCTGGATGTGTTCTTATACAAAGATTCTGAAGATCGTATGATCGCCACAACCAATGTGCCGAAGCTGACTTTGGGAGAAACAGCGATCCTGGAAGTGCGTGATACATCCAAGATTGGTGCGTTTTTAGATATGGGTCTCGAAAAGGATCTTCTCCTCCCGTTTAAGGAGCAGACTCATCAGGTAAGAAAAGGGGAGCGGATTCTGGTTGCACTCTATATCGATAAGAGTAATCGTCTTGCAGCGACTATGAAGGTGTATCAGTTCCTTAGAACTGATTCTTCATATCATACAGGTGATGAAGTGAATGGATTTATTTTCCAGATTAATCCGGAAATTGGTGCATTCGTAGCTGTGGATGAGAAATATCAGGGCCTGATCCCGAAGAGAGAACTGTTTGGTGGATTTAAAGTTGGCCAGGAAGTACATGCACGCGTGACAAAAGTGCGAGAAGATGGTAAACTGGACTTAAGCGCAAGAGATAAAGCTCACAACCAGATTTTCAGCGACGCTGAACTGGTTATGCAGGTGATCAATGAATTTGACGGAGTGCTTCCATTCAACGATAAAGCAGCTCCTGAAGTAATCGCAAGAGAATTCAAACTCAGCAAAAATGCTTTCAAACGTGCGGTTGGCCATCTGTTAAAAGAAGGCAAGATCGAGATCACAGAGAAAAATATTCGTGCGATCGAGCGTTGATCATTCAAACTATGGTAATTTATTGAGGCCATTCTCAAATGGGATGGTTGAAAAATTAATATAATGTTGGAGGTAACTACAATGAAAACAGAGATTAAGACAAACAATGCACCGGCAGCTATCGGCCCGTATTCCCAGGCTATCGAAGCAAACGGCTTCGTATTCGCTTCTGGTCAGATCCCGGTAAACCCGGCTACAGGCGAGATTCCGGAAGGTGTTGAGGCACAGGCAGAGCAGGTTATGCAGAATATGACAAACCTTCTTGCAGCAGCTGGCACATCCATGGAAAACGTTGTTAAAACTTGCGTATTCATCCAGAACATGGACGATTTCGCAGCAATCAACGCAATCTATGCAAAATACTTCCCGATGCCGTGTCCGGCACGTTCCTGCGTAGAAGTTGCAAAACTTCCGAAGGGCGTATTACTTGAGATGGAAGCAATCGCTATCAAATAATTAAAGCGAAAAAGAGAATCGTCATTTTTTACAAAAGCGTCCTCAGTGAGGGCGCTTTTTTCGTATAATGCAAGGAAAAATTCCCAAGGAGCGACTGAGCGTATACAAATTTCATGGAAAAAGCTTCAATATTTTGGCGTTTTGCCATCTAGAAAAAACACAAGAAGTTGTGTACCATATAGTCATAAAGTCTGCATATTGGGAGGAAACCGATGGCTGGTTTATTACTTAAAAATATAAATAAAATATATCCGGGTGGCCAGCAGGCGATCAAGGATTTTAACTTAGAGATCAAAGATCATGAGCTTTTGATCCTTTCCGGTCCGGATGGGTGCGGAAAGTCTACGCTGCTTCGCATGATCGCAGGCCTGGAGGAAATTACGTCCGGTACCCTTTATATCGACGGAGTGAATGTGACAACTGCTGAGCCGAGAGCTCGTGATGTGGCAATGATCTTTCGAAACAGTGTGTTGTATCCGCATATGACTGTGCGCGAAAATCTGACATTTTCTCTTCGCATGGCGAAGATGGCTCAGAAGGAGATTGATGAACGTGTACAGGAAACGGCTGCCGTTCTGAATCTGGGAAGCATTTTAGATAAACTTCCTGAAGAACTGACTACTTATCAAACCTATCAGACACTTATGGGAAGAGCTTTGATGCGTCGACCGAAAGTTCTTTTAATGGACAGTACTCTTGCGGATCTGGACGAGGAGATTCAAGAGGAGATCCGACAGCAGTTTTTAAATATCCATAAGAAGATGGGAATGACAGTGATCTATGTGACGGAGAATCAGAAATCTGCCATGGCGCTGGGAAGCCGTATGATCGTTATGAATGATGGAGAAATCTGTCAGGATGACACACCGGAGATGCTGGTGAAAAATCCGAGAACCGGTTATGTGGCCGGAGTAGTTGGATATCCGCCGATGAACTTCTTCGTGGCAAATGTATATGAGGAAAATGGAAAAGCCGGGTTGGCGATTAAAAAGTGTAAACTTCCGCTCCCAAATGAAAAAGGAAATACACTTCTGGAACGCGGCTATGTAAAAAAAGAGGTCCTTGTTGGCGTGAGAGCAGATGCTCTGCATGTGGTTTCCGGAAAGAAAAAGGGCGGAGAGGGAGAACTGACCTGTAAAGTGCAGGGAATGGAAAAAATTTATTCCAGACCGGCGCTGCGATTCATGTTAGAGGAAACAACCGGTATTTGCATGACAGATGAAAAGCCGATTGGAGGAGAAGGAAATTCTCTGGTACTTTCCGTAGATGTTGACAAAATTCAGATTTTTGACAGAGAATCGGATCGTACAATTGTATATTAGTCTATTTGAACAGAAACTGGGATGAAATTTCGTTCCAGTTTCGTTGTTTATAACAAAAAAGCAAAACATTTTGTACAAAAATACAAAAATTGGCTTTCCTTTTTGGTGAATTTGTATTAAAATAATACAAGGATATGTCTATAATTTCAAAAAGGAGAGGACGCTATGATTTCCAACCAAATTTTACAGTCCAATATTGATGGATTGAAAGAAATTACGAGGATTGACCTTTGCGTCTGCGACGTGGAGGGAAAGGTATTAGCATCCACATTTGAGCGGGCAGAGGATTACGAGAGTTCTGTTCTCGCTTTTGCCGCATCTCCGGCTGACAGTCAGGTGATTTCCGGCTATCAATTCTTCAAAGTGTTCGATGAACATCAGTTAGAGTACATTATGCTTGCAAAGGGCAGCAGTGACGATGTTTACATGGTGGGCAAACTGGCAGCATTTCAGATCCAGAACCTGCTTGTAGCGTACAAAGAGCGTTTTGACAAAGATAACTTTATTAAAAATCTTCTTTTGGATAACCTTCTTCTGGTGGATATTTACAACCGTGCGAAGAAACTTCATATTGAAACAAATGTGAAGCGTGTGGTATTCCTGATCGAGACGAAGAATGAAAAAGATGTCAATGCTCTGGAAACTGTGAGAAGTCTGTTCTCTACAAAGACAAAAGACTTTATCACAGCGGTTGATGAGAAGAATATCATTCTGGTTCGTGAAGTGAAGTCGGGAGAGACTTACGAAGATCTGGAGAAGACAGCAAATACAATTTTGGATATGCTGAACACGGAGGCAATGTCAAAAGTGCATATTGCCTTTGGTACGATTGTCAATGAAATTAAAGATGTTTCCCGCTCTTATAAAGAGGCCAAGATGGCACTTGATGTAGGAAAGATTTTCTACAGCAGTAAGAACGTGGTTGCATATTCCAACCTGGGTATCGGTCGTCTGATCTATCAGCTTCCGCTTCCTCTTTGTCGTATGTTCATCAAGGAGATCTTCGATGGAAAGAATCCGGATGAATTCGATGAGGAGACACTGACTACGATCAATAAATTCTTCGAGAATAGCTTGAACGTATCTGAAACATCCAGACAGCTGTATATTCATAGAAATACTCTTGTATACCGTTTGGACAAACTTCAGAAGAGTACAGGTCTGGATCTCCGCGTCTTTGAAGATGCGATCACATTTAAGATTGCCCTCATGGTCGTGAAGTATATGAAGTATATGGAGAATTTAGATTACTAATATGATTGAGATCAACAAATTGACAAAGACTTACGATAAGAGCAGCCGTGCGCTCAAAGGCGTAGACATCTCGATCGAAGATGGTGAATTTGTCTTTATTACCGGCCGGAGTGGTTCGGGAAAATCCACACTTTTGAGAATTCTCTTAAAAGAGGTAGAACCGACCTCCGGCCGTGTTGTCGTTAATGATATGGATCTTGGTGCGATGCCAAGGCGTTATGTTCCGAGATATCGGAGAACGCTTGGTGTTGTATTCCAGGATTTCCGTTTGTTAAAAGACAGGACAGTTTATGAAAATATCGCCTTTGCTCAGAGAGTGATCGGTGTACCAGGACGAACCATTAAAGAAGCAGTTCCTCGTATGCTGAAGTTAGTCGGTCTCTCATCGAAATATAAAGCATTCCCGCATCAACTTTCCGGTGGTGAACAGCAGCGAGTGGCGATTGCCAGAGCGCTGATTAATCAGCCGGCGGTATTACTGGCGGACGAGCCTACGGGAAATTTGGACCCGCAAAATGCAATGGAGATCATGAAGCTGTTGGAGGAGATCAACCGACGCGGAACAACCGTGATCGTGGTCACTCACAGCCGTGAACTTGTAAATATGATGAAAAAACGTGTGATCACGATGGACAAAGGTATTGTGATCAGTGACGTAAGAGAAGGCGGGTATCGATATGAGAATTAGTACATTCTGGTACTGTTTTAAACAGGGTATTATAAATATATGCAGAAATATCTGGTTCTCCCTGGCGTCTACCGCGATCATTTCTGCATGTATTTTTTTGTTTTGTGTATTTTTTTCTGTGATCACCAATGTGCAGCACATGGTGGTGACTGCGGAATCAACCATGGGAATTACAGTATTCTTTGATGAGACACTTTCCGGTGCGGAAATTCAGGAGATTGGTGAAACAATCCATCATGAGAAAAATACAGTCATCAAAGATATGAAGTTTATTTCTGCAGAGGCGGCCTGGGAAGAATTTCGTTCGGAATATTTTGGCGAGAATACAGATCTGGCAGCAGGATTCGCTGAAGATAATCCTTTGGCAGGCTCATCTTCGTATGAAATCTACCTGCATAATATTGCGGACCAGGGACCTATGGTCAATTATCTTCAGAGTGTAGCCGGTGTAAGAAAAGTGAATTATTCTAATAGCGCTGTGGCGGGACTTTCCAGCTTTAATAAGATCTTGACACTACTGTGTGGTGTAATCCTTGCCATGCTGCTGGCTGTTGCGGTATTCCTGATCAGCAATACGATCAATGTTGCGGCAGAATTTAGAAAAAATGAAAACAAGATCATGCGCCTCATTGGTGCGACCAATTTTATGATCCGTGCACCGTTTGTAGTAGAAGGAACATTGCTTGGTCTTATAGGCGCTTCGATCCCGTTGGGAGCGATGTTCTTCCTATATAATAGTGCAGTGGAATTTGTTATGGAGCGATTCCAGCTGTTGTCCGGCATTATCCAATTTCTTCCGATCGAAGAAGTATATCCGATGATGCTGCTGGTTTCCCTGGCTCTTGGCGGTGGTCTTGGTTTTGTGGTTAGTTTTATGACAATTCGCAGACATTTGCGTGTGTAGGAGCATATATAATGAAGAAAAAGAAATGGTTTATGATTGCTCTTACCGTAGTGTGCAGTGGTCTGATGATGTTTCCTTCTTTTGCGACGAAGAATAATCTGGCGGATGCAAAAAAGAAGAAGACAGCGATCGAGCAGGAGATGAAACGTGCCAAAGATACGTTGGCAAAACTAGAAGCATTGAAGGGCGATGCGGTTGCTTATGTAAAGAAGCTGGATGCAAGTCTGGAAACGCTCAGTGAAGAATTATCTCAGCTCAGCACAGATATTGAGGCTAAAGAAGAGCAGATTACAATTACAACAGCAGAACTGCAGGAGGCTGAATCTACGGAGGCCGTGCAGTATGAGGCGATGAAGCTTCGAATTAAATATATGTATGAAAAGGGCGACAGTTCTTATGTGGATCTGCTGCTTCAGGCGAGATCATTGTCGGAGCTTTTAAATAAAGCAGAATATATTGGAAAAATATCCGAATATGACAGAGAAAAGCTGGATGAATATACAGTGACAAAGGCGCAGATCGCAGAGGCAAAAGCAACCTTGGAAACAGAGCATGCAGAATTACTGGATCTGCAGGAGCAGACGGAGGCAAAGCATGCTTCTGTAGAGGAACTGATGGTCGCTAAACAGGCGGAGATCAAGGCGGTAGAAGGCAAGATTGATGCGGCAAAGGATGAAGTGACGGACTATCAGAAAGATCTGAAAGCTCAAGAAAACTCGATCAAGGCGATCGAAGCAGAAATGAAGCGTCAGGAGGAAGCGGCAAAGAAGAAAGCCGAGGCTTCCGGACAGACGTATAAAACACAGAGTATTGGAGATATTAAGTTTATATGGCCGTGTCCGTCCAGCGGAAGGATCACATCGAAATTCGGAGCCAGAACATCTCCGACTAAAGGTGCTTCTTCGAACCATCAGGGAATCGATATTGGTGCACCGACCGGAAATAATATCGTGGCTGCAGCCGGTGGTACCGTTGTGGTTTCTACCTATAGTTATTCGGCAGGAAACTACGTGATGCTCAATCATGGCGGCGGTGTTTATACGGTTTATATGCATGCTTCCAAATTACTTTGTAAAGTGGGAGATACGGTAAAACAGGGCCAGGTAATTGCGAAAGTCGGCTCAACGGGATATTCTACCGGACCGCATCTGCATTTCGGTATTCGCGTCAATGGTACATATGTGAATCCGAGTAAATATGTGAGCCCGTAACGACAGCTTGGATTGACAGAACAGGAGATGTGACGTTGGAAGAAAGAGATAATAAAAATAAGTTTTGGAAGGGTGTGCTGGTGGGTGCACTGGTCACTGCATTTTGTGCTATGGCAGTGGTGGGGATTGCCTCAGGGATCTGGCTGGTAGCGCGCGGTACGAAGGCAACTGAAGATCGTGTTGCAGAAGAAAGTACTGCTTCGGAGACTGTGGTAGAGCACCAGATCAGTGAAAAGGAGATGCGGTTATATGAGATTGGCTATAAGCTCGATTATATCGAGCGACTGATCGATACGTATTTCTTATTTGATGAAGAGGCAGAGAAAGAGGATCCGATCGACTGGATGTATATCGGCTATGTGGCGTCTCTTCAGGATCCTTACTCTTCTTATTATTCGGAAGAGGAATATCAGAGTCTGAAGGAAAGTACAGAAGGTGAATATTGTGGCATTGGTGTTATGGTCAGCCAGAATGTTTATACGGGCCTTGTGACTGTTATAAAAGTTTTCAAAGATGCTCCTGCTGATGTAGCAGGAATGCTCCCGGGAGATATTATCACGGCTGTTGAGGGTATGGATATTTCTGGAATGGATCTGAGTTTAGTGGTCGGGGATCATATCAAGGGAGAAGAAGGAACAGAAGTTTCGCTTACTGTGTATCGCGAAGCTATCAATGATTATGTGGATCTGACCATGACTCGAAGAATTGTTCAGAATCCGACAGTGGAATTTGAAATGCTTGAGGAACAGATCGGATATATCGCATTATCTTCCTTTGAAGATGTTTCTACAGATCAGTTTATTGAGGCGGTGGATGCATTAGAAGCTCAGGAGATGAAGGGTTTGATCGTCGATCTGAGAAATAATGGCGGCGGTGTTGTAGATGCTGCAGAAGATATTGCAGACTATCTGATCCCGGACGGCAAGGATATTGTGAGCTTTAAAGGAAAGGGCGTAGAAGACAGCACATACGTAGCCCAAGATGGTCATCAGCTGGACGTTCCGATCGTGGTTCTGGTCAATGGACAGAGTGCAAGTGCTTCCGAAGTTCTAACGGGAGCATTAAAAGACAATGAGGCGGCACTTGTGGTAGGAACCAAGACGTATGGCAAAGGAATTGCTCAGGGAATCTTCTCGCTTCCGGATGGAAGTGCATTGAAACTGACGACAGCGTATTATTATGTGCCGTCAGGAGAGTGCATTCATAAAAAAGGTATTGAGCCGGATGTTCTTGTTGGATTAGACGAAGAGTTGGAAACTATGGTAGAAATACCGAAGGAAGATGATAATCAGATCCGTGCAGCTATTGACGTTCTCCTTGAAGGTGAGGATGTTGTAAAGGCAAGATTGGAAGCAGAGAGAGTGGAACAGGAAACGGAAGCCGGTGCAGCGGATTAAAGAAGTAAAAATGAAAGTATATTAAATATAGAAGAAACACGTACAGATCAGCATGTTTGTGGAAGAAAGAGAGTACTTGAATCGTCAAAATGTTGAAGAAAAAACGTGTTTCTTCTATATAAAAGGAAGATATCCACAAGTTGAAAAAAACTTAAAAAAATAGAGAAAAAACACTTGCATTTTTTTTGTAGATGTGGTATCTTTATGGAGCTGTGGCATGATAGCTGTGAAGCGTGAGGTTGCCACCGAGAAATTCGGTGGGTTTTCCGTGGAGCGAATGTCAATTTTGAAAAATGGCGACAAGTCACTGTACCAAGTTAACAGTTGCTCAGGGTAAGGGGCAATAACAACGCGTAGGAAAACTGCGGATTACTGTGTGAATCCGGAGGATACACGCGAGACCGTGTACAGT
>JAFYOD010000077.1 GCA_017556515.1 Lachnospiraceae bacterium | reverse complement strand
GTAAGATCTTTGCAGATTTCAATGCAGGATATCGAAAAGAACTTCCGAAAGGAATGACAGATCCGGACGAAAAGACTCTTCTGGAACTTTGGGAAGAAACCCTGGAGCAGCTGGTGTGTCCGGATTATCGACTGACAATCCAGCAGAAACACAGGATCCAGATTTCTCTGAAGTTCCTGATGACGGCTGCCATGGAACGCAGCGCAGAGAACCTTCGCCAAAAGTTCTTCGACATTTTCATGAAATGGTTTGAGTGTGTGAGGGATTTGGACGAGGATTCTATTTTCTACTTATTCGATACCATTTTCACCATGCCTTTAGAACTCTGTGCAAAGGACGGCCGACTGGAAACATTGGTAGATTTTGTACTGGCACAGATGAAATATCCAAGTGAGAAGGTTCGCATTGCAGCGATCCGAGTACTGAAGGTTCTGACCGGAGCCATCAAAGCAGAGCACCCGTGCTACTCAAGAGTTTGTGAAGCTGCAAAAGCTTTGGATCCGGATTCTATTACTATGTTGTTCTTACAGTACCGTATCTTTACGAATCTGCGTATGGATACAAAAGAGCAGCGCAGAATGTTATACGAAAATGATGTAGTCAGCGACATTTTCCTTGAGAATTTAAAATCTGCGACACCGTGGATCATCAAGGCAGTCAACATCAAGCTTCTGGCTGACCAGGTGGATCATGGAAGAAGAGAGCATCTGCTTCACATTTGTTCTCACTTCTCTAACCTGATCAAAGTCAGCGAGCAGGTGGGCGTGCGTCATGATGCAGGCCGTGCATTGCTGAGACTGGCACATCTTCTTTCCACCGATCAGAGAAATGAGATCGCAGTGGAGTTATTGAAGGGCCTGGAAGTGGGAGAGTACGAGGTTTCCAAGTATATTCCGGAGTACCTGGGTGAATTTGCCCTTTGGTTACCGCCGGAGCAGCTGGATGATCTGATCCAGCGTCTCCATACATTGCTTGCAAACGGCAATGAGCGAGTGGTTTCTGTTGCTCTGGACACCCTCGGCGTATTGTTAGAGTGTTACTCCAGATATCCGGTTCGCTTTGAAGAGAAAGAAGGCATTGCTCAGGAACGTAAGATCAAACTGATGGGATTGATCTTGGGCTGTCTGGCAAATTATCGCGAGCAGGTTCGCCAGGAGGCCATGTTGGTCATCGGTCAGCATGTATTTGGATCCGAACGAATGGCAGAGTGGGATAAAAATGATCTCTTCTCTCTGTGCTCCAAGAAGCTTCTCTTCTTATTAAATGAAAACAAAGGCGGAGAGCTGAGCCTGTATTATCGCGCAGCCCTGTCTTCTCATATTTATCGTTTCATGTCCCGATACCAGCTGTTCAGCGGCAGCGTGGGACTGAAAGGACGTTACAAGATCGCATTCTTCCCGGGTACCTTCGATCCGTTTACCTTGTCTCACAAGGAGATCGCCCGCAAGATCCGTGAACTGGGCTATACCGTGTACCTGGCAGTGGATGAATTTTCCTGGTCCAAGAAGACACAGCCACATTTGATCCGCCGTCAGATTGTGAACATGTCTGTGGCAGACGAATTTTACGTACATTTATTCCCGGACGATATGCCGATCAACATCGCGAGTCCGAATGACCTGAAAAAACTAAAAGAAACATTCCCGAACATGGATGTATACATGGTAGTTGGTTCTGACGTGATCAACAATGCAAGTTCTTATAAAAAAGAACCGTGCGAGCATTCCATTCACAGCATGAACCATATCGTGTTCCGCCGCGCAGGTCAGGAGCATCCGGAAAATCTGTATGAGGGAATTACCGGAGATATCGTAGAGTTAGAACTTCCGGCTGATCTGGAGCATATCAGCTCCACGAGAATCCGTGAAAATATCGACCACAACCGCGATATTTCCAACCTGATCGATCCGATCGTGCAGGAATTTAT
>JAFYOD010000076.1 GCA_017556515.1 Lachnospiraceae bacterium | reverse complement strand
ATTCCGGATACAGACGGTTATCTGCGCTATATAGGTATCAACCCTGATGGCTATCATGAATATTTGGTGTATGATTTGTTTGCCCGTAATTTTACAACCATGATTTTTGTTTCCGAAGACCGGTTTTATCTGGATGGCAACGAAGATGAATATTATGTAAGATGGGATTTTTAATATAAAAAGTAAAATTTATCTTCACATATGATAGAAAGGGGAACATAATGAAGACAAATGAACGACTACAAACCACATTGGATCGTCTTCCTTATGGTGACGAAGTGTTATCCGGTGATCTGAAAGTTGATAAATCACTTCCGGATGGTGTAAAGTCCAGTGAACTGTATAAAGACATTATCCGTATTGCATGGCCGAGTTTTGTAGAACTATTACTTACACAGCTGGTATCCATGGTCGACCTTATGATGGTAGGTTCGATGGGCGGAACTGCTAATCCGCAGCTCGGTACACAGGCGCTTGCGGCTGTAGGACTTACAACTCAGCCAAAGTTCCTTTTGATGACTGCATTCGTTGCAATGAATACCGGTGTTACTGCATTGATCGCGCGTTATAAAGGTCAGGGAAATCGTGAAAAGGCGAATCTGGTTGTTCGTCAGGGTCTTTTATTTACCTTCTGCGCAACGTTGATCATGTCGATCCTTGGTGTTATATTTGCACGTCCGATGGTTATCTTTATGGGAGCGGAAGAGGAAGCTGTAACGCAGATGGCAACCATTTATCTTCAGATCCAGATGGCCGGATTCCTTACAATGGCCTTAACGACGACTATTACAGCTTCACTGCGTGCGGTTGGTGACTCTAAGACTTGTATGATCTACAACATGATCGCAAACCTTGTGAACGTAGTGTTTAACTGGATTCTTATCTATGGTAACCTTGGATTCCCGGAGATGGGCGTTGCGGGCGCATCCTTGGCAACTGTTCTTGGTCAGTTTGTAGCGTTTATTATCGCATTCTCCGTAATCCTGAAAGGAAACGGATTCCTGAAACTGGAATTAAAGCGCGGATTTAAACCGGATAAACCGATCTTAACGGATATGCTTGGAATCGGTATCCCGGCTATGGGTGAGCAGCTTGTTATGAGAGCCGGTATGATCATTTATGCAAAGACAGTTGCTTCTTTAGGAACAACAGCATTTGCAACACATCAGGTATGTATGAACATCCAGGCGCTGTCCTTCATGACTGGCCAGGCATTTGCGGTATCGGCAACATCGTTAATGGGTCAGTCTCTCGGAAAACGTCGTACCGATATGGCACAGGCATATACAAGCCGAACCAGAACCGTAGGCTTCTGCGTATCCATGTGTCTTGCAACAATTTTTGCACTGTTTGGTAAGCAGATTGTCGGTCTTTACAACAGTGATCCGGAGATCATTCGTATCGGTGGTCATATTATGCTGTTCGTAGCATTCTTACAGCCGTTCCAGGGTTCTCAGTTTATCATTGCCGGCGGTCTTCGCGGTGCAGGTGATACAAAGACAACAGCAAGAATCACATTTATCACAGTTCTTCTGGTTCGTCCGATCGTTGCGATGATCTTAGTAAGAACCAGCCTCTGGCTCTACGGTGCCTGGGTTGCACTTGCTTGCGATCAGATCCTTCGTACAGCTCTTGTATTTGCAAGATATAAGAGTGGTAAGTGGAAGACGATCAAGTTAAAAACAGAAAAATAACATATGTTTTTCATTTAGAACAAGGTGTCAAGCCAAAATGCTTGACATCTTGTTTTGTTCTATATATACTAAATCTGCCCGTCAAGAAAAAATACTTGACGTAAAGCAAAAACACTTGACAAACACTTTTGGTTGTAGTATGATGCTACAGGTGACATGATATGGAAAAAATTGTGGAACAGGGTTTGCTGTATGATTTCTATGGCGAACTGCTGACAGAGCATCAGAGAAACATCTATGAGGGCGTTGTGTTCAACGATATGTCCCTCAGTGAGATTGCCGAAGAGCAGGGCATCAGCCGTCAGGGAGTACATGATCTGGTGAAGCGATGCAACAAAACTCTTGCAGGCTATGAAGAAAAACTGAAGCTTGTTGAAAAGTTCAACCAGACAAAACAGATGGTTGAAGAAATCAAAGAACTGGCTGGAGCATATAAGATAACCGGAGACAGAACTTTGATCGATCAGATCGAGGCGCTGTCAGAGGAGATCGGAAGACTCTAACCAATAAGGAGACGCTAAATGGCATTTGAAAGCTTAGCTGATAAACTGCAGAACGTCTTTAAAAACTTAAAGGGCAAAGGTCGTTTGACCGAGGCTGATGTAAAGGCAGCTCTGAAAGAAGTTAAGATGGCTCTTTTAGAGGCTGACGTAAGTTTCAAAGTTGTAAAGCAGTTTGTAAACTCTGTACAGGAGCGTGCGGTAGGACAGGATGTTCTTACAAGCCTCACTCCGGGACAGATGGTTATAAAGATTGTAAATGAGGAACTTGTAAAGCTTATGGGTTCCGAAACCACAGAGATTGCCTTAAAGCCGCAGAATGAGATCACAGTCGTTATGATGATCGGTCTTCAGGGTGCAGGTAAGACAACAACAACTGCAAAGCTTGCAGGTAAGTTTAAGGCAAAAGGCAGAAAGCCTCTACTTGTGGCATGTGACGTTTACCGTCCGGCTGCGATCAAGCAGTTACAGGTAAACGGTGAGAAAGTCGGAGTTCCGGTTTTCTCCATGGGTGACAACCAGTCCCCGGTCAACATTGCAAAAGCAGCCATCGAACATGCAAAAAAAGAAGGCTGCAATTTGGTATTCTTAGATACTGCAGGTCGTCTTCAGATCGATGAATCCATGATGGATGAGCTTGTAAATATCAAAGAAGCAGTAAATGTACATCAGTCTATCTTAGTTGTAGATGCGATGACAGGTCAGGATGCAGTTAACGTAGCCGGTACATTCAATGATAAGATCGGTGTTGACGGTGTGATCCTTACTAAATTGGATGGTGATACAAGAGGTGGTGCGGCACTTTCCATCCGTTCCGTAACAGGAAGACCGATCCTTTATATCGGTATGGGTGAGAAACTCTCTGATCTTGAGCAGTTCTACCCGGACCGTATGGCTTCCAGAATTCTTGGTATGGGAGATATCCTTTCCCTGATCGAGAAAGCGGAGCTTGAGGTTGACGAAGCAAAGGCGAAAGAGATGACCCAGAAGCTTCGTAAAGCAGAATTTGATTTCAATGACTTCCTGGAGCAGACCAACCAGATCAAGAAAATGGGCGGTATGAGCAGCATCTTAAGTATGATGCCTGGTATGAACCAGCTGAAAGACATTGATATCGATGAAAAGTCTATGAGCCGCGTTGAGGCGATCATCCTTTCCATGACAAAAGAGGAGAGAGCAAACCCGAACCTTTTAAATCCGTCCAGAAAGAAACGAATTGCAAAAGGCGCAGGCGTGGATATCGCTGAAGTAAACAGACTTGTTAAACAGTTCGAACAGTCCAGAAAGATGATGAAGCAGATGTCCGGTATGATGTCCGGAAAACGCAAAGGAATGGGCGGACTTGGCGGTCTTGGAAATCTTATGGGCGGCAAGTTTAAGATGCCGTTCTAAGACACAGACATTATTTTAAAAGCAAATGCGTAATGCATAGCTGATATATTTTTTAGTACAAAAACAATTATTTTATTTGAATTTTAGGAGGAAATTTATCATGGCAGTTAAGATGAGATTAAGAAGAATGGGTCAGAAGAAAGCACCGTTTTACAGAATCGTAGTAGCAGATTCCAGAAGCCCGAGAGATGGCCGTTTCATCGAGGAAGTTGGTTACTATGATCCGAACACAAACCCGAGCACAATCAAATTCGATGAGGAAGCAGCTAAGAAATGGTTAGCAACAGGTGCTCAGCCGACAGAGACAGTTGGCAAGCTCTTAAAGGTAGCTGGTATTACAGAATAATTACGAGGTTGTCTATGAAGGAATTGGTTGAAGTTATCGCCAAGGCACTGGTTGATAATCCAAACGAGGTTGTGGTTACAGAATCCGAGAAAGAAGATGAAATCATTATCGAGCTTAAGGTTGCATCCAATGATATGGGTAAAGTAATCGGTAAGCAGGGACGTATTGCCAAAGCGATCCGTTCTGTAGTGAAGGCAGCTTCTTCCAAGATGGATAAAAAAGTAATCGTTGAGATTCAGTAACAGAAAAGGGCTGCGGTCAGAGTGATTTGATTGCAGCCCTGTTTTTATTACATAGAAAAATCTATGTTATTGGAGGTTTCAATGGAAAATTTATTACGAGTAGGTGTTATTACATCCACACATGGTGTACGCGGTGAAGT
>JAFYOD010000075.1 GCA_017556515.1 Lachnospiraceae bacterium | reverse complement strand
TTTTAAACCAACAAGGCCATAGATAACATGGCAGCCTGCTTTTTCCAGCATCTTTGCCCAGAGAATATTATTCTCCTCATCAAATCTGGCTTTTAATTCTACAAGAACTGAAACCTGTTTTCCATTGTCAGCTGCTTCTGCAAGAGCTGCAATGATCGGAGAATTACCACTGACACGGTACAAGGTCTGCTTGATCGCAAGTACATCCGGATCCTTGGCTGCACGGCGGACAAAATCCACCACCGGATCAAAGGTCTCGTACGGATGCATAAGAAGAATGTCACCCTTGCGGATATTGGTAAAGATATCATCCTCGTTCATCAGAGCCGGAACCGGCTGCGGTGTATAACGGGCAGCCTTCAGATGATCATATCCGGAAAGTCCGTACATTTTCATCAGCACAGTCAGATCCAGAGCACCCGGGATATAGAAAATATCCTCTTCGTTCACTTCCAGCTCTTTCTTTAATATCTTCAATAATCTCTTATCTGCATTCTCTTCGATCTCTAATCGAATAACCTCGCCCCACTGACGTTTTTTTAGCTGCTTCTTGATCTCCTCAAGAAGATCCATCGCCTCTTCCTCACGAAGGTCAAAGTCCGCATTTCGCATAACACGGAATGGATGAGAGGTAACAATGTCATAGTTTAAAAACAGCTGTTTCATATTGCGCTCGATGATCTCTTCCAATAAGATCACATGGCGCATCTCATTTCCAACAGAATCGAATGTAGGAGGGAGTTCCACCACTCTGGCTAATACGGACGGTACCTGTACCATCGCGAACTCCAGCTCATCCTCTCCGTTTTTCTTCTTTAACAAAGCTGCAATGTTTAATGTTTTATTGCGAACCAGCGGAAACGGTCTGGAGGAATCTACTGCCATCGGAGTCAGTACCGGATACACTTCCTCTTTGAAGTAACGGTCCACATACTCTCCCTGTTCCTTTGTCAGATTCTCATGTCTGGTGATCACATCAAGTCCATGATTTTCCAGCGCTGGGATCAGGGAACGATTATAAATATTGTACTGTTGATTTACTAATTCGTGTGTTTTCTCACTGATCTTTGCAAGCTGCTCCGCCGGAGTCATACCTGCAATATCCGGTTTGTTATAACCTGCATGGATCATATCCGTCAGAGATGCAACTCGCACCATAAAGAACTCATCCAGGTTGGAAGCCGTAATGCTTAAAAACTTCATACGGTCAAACAGCGGATTGTTTTTATCTTTTGCCTCGCCAAGGACACGGTAATCAAACTCCAGCCAGCTCAGCTCACGGTTCACATAGTTTTTCGGATCTAAAAATCTGTTCTCAATTCCTGCCATCGATTACACGCTCCTTTTTCGTTTCAGAACCGGTCGAATACCAAAGATTTCTTCAAAGAAGAACGCCTTCTGCTCAAATGAAATCGCATCCAGGGTCATGTCGCCCGGATATGTGGTCCGTACAACAAGTTTTCCATCCTTAACTTCCATCTTACAGTCTTTGAGTGTCTGTTTGTGAGAATTGTCCATTGCGTCAGCCAGACGAAGGATCGCAGTGAGTTTTGCGATCAAGATCGTTACATCCTTTTGGCCGCCATAGGAACCATTGATATTGTCCAGATTCGCTTCCATCTGAACCTGATTATAATCGAAATCACGGGCATTGTATCGCAGTACATTCGCGATGATCTCTCGTTCCAAATGAGACAGTCCGATGATCTCGGTCGACATGATGATATTGTAAGAACATTCATTGGCATTGCGGACACTGATAAACTTTCCGCATGCATGAACGATCGCGGAAATCTGAAGGAGCAGACGTTCTCTGCCTCCCATTCCGTGATATTTCTTCATCGTATCAAACAGTTTTAACGCGTAGATCTCCACCAGTTCTGCATGCGGAGTCTTACAGCGATAACGGATCGCCATGTTTCTGGAGGTACTGATAATGTCTGCATCAAAATTATGTTTCAGCTTGATCAACTTATTATCCGATGCATATTCCGCCGCAATACCGTCACACATACGGATGCCCGGGATCCACATTTCTTCAGCACCTGTCATCTCCATGACTTTTTTATAGATGATCGCAGTCGGAAGCAGCATTCTGGCTCCCTCTGCACTCAGACCAAACTCTTCTTCCATCTCAGAAATGTTCATTCTTCTGAGACGTTCAAAGACATAATCAAACTGTGCCTTATTGACACGGCTTAACAATTTTCCTTTATTCTCATGACGGAATAAATATAAAATATTGTCTCCGATCGCGATCAGGTTGCGGATCTGACGATTTTCCAGATAAATCTTTTCATACTGTTTCAACTCGTTGGACACCAGTTCTTCCGTCACAGAAGCTGTGCGGTCGACGGTAGTATTAACAAGATCCAGAGTATTTAAGATTTTCAGTACGCCGAGCGGAACATTGGCTGTGGAAACCAGAAGTCCCTCATCGAACAGAGACATCTGCATGCTTCCGAAACCTACGTCCACGATCGCAGTACCTTTTTGAATGTTCTTATCGAACTCTTCATCTTTTGATGCGATCGCCTTATAACTTAAGAAACGAAGTTCGGAGTTACTGATGATGCGTACTTTGATACCGGTACGTACGCGGATCTGGTCAATGACGATCTGGCTGTTTCTCGCCTCTCGCATGGCACTGGTCGCATAAGCACGGTATTCACTCACTTTATAACTCTTCATGATCCGCACAAAGCCATTCAGTACATCACAGATCTCTCCTACCATCTCGTAGCTGATCATTCCGGTATTGTATGTCTCACGACCCAGCGCGATCACATGGCGGACATGGTCCACCTGCCTGATCTTATTTTTATTGGAAATCTCATAAATACCGAGTTCCAATTCAAAGGATCCTACGTCAATTGCAGCAAATAACTGAGAAGCCATGACATCTCCTCCATTCTTTCGTTATCAATAGTTTCCAAGGATCTTCATCGAAGATGCTTCCGCACGGATGCCTGTCAGCGCATTGCGCACGGATGCCTGACTCAGATTGCCTTCCACGTCCACAAAGAAACGGTATTCAAATGACTTCTCCGGGATCGGACGGGATTCGATCATGAGCATATTGACTCCGTTGAAAATAAAGTTACCTAAAATATTGTAAAGAGAACCGCTTACATGCGGGATCTCAAACATCAGACTGATCTTATTTGCATCGCTCTCGTAAACAGGCACTTTTGCCAGCACAATAAAACGAGTCGTATTGCATTTTTCATTATTGATACCTTGAGCAAGCTCCTTTAATCCATAAAGTTCTCCTGCTGTACGGCTGGCGATGGCAGCCTGTGTCTTGTCCAGTTCCTCCTGCACTTTCTTCGCAGCAACCGCTGTGTTGAGAACACTGATCCTGCCCCACTCTTTATGCTCATCCAGATATTCGTCACACTGTCTCAGAGCCTGTGGATGAGAGTACACGGTCTTAATATCCGAAAGCTCGGCCTCCGGAAGACCTAACAGCATATGTGAGATCGGGATATAAACTTCTCCCACTATGTAATTTTTGTATTCCGCCAGCAGATCATAGTTGTCGATCACAAAACCGGCTGTGGAATTTTCAATCGGAAGAACGGCAAAATCTGCACGTCCCTCATCCAGTTCTCGCATCGTATCTTCAAATGCCTTCACATGGTATGCATTGACACTTTCTCCAAAAAAAGCTCTTGCTGCCGCATGGCTGTAAGCTCCTTCTACACCCTGATATACCACGCGGGCTCCGGATGTCTTCAGACTTTCCACCTCATAAAATCCACTCGGCTCTGTCTTTCCGTGCTCTGCTAACAGTCCGTACTGAAATTTACGGCTGATCGCCATAAGCTGGGAGAAGATTTCTTTGATCGACTCACGGTTAAACTCGCTGTGAGTCAGATCCTGGACTGCGGCGATCTTCTGACGCTCACGCTCCGCATCATAAACCGCTTTTCCTGTACCGATTTTATACTCGGCCACGTCTCCGCAGATACTCATACGCTCCTCAAACAGGCGTACGATCTCGCGGTCGATCACATCCAATTTATCTCTGCATTCCATCAGGTCTACATTCTTCATACTGTCTCCTTTACTGGATCTCGCGAAGCATTTCCGTGATCACATCTCTTGTGTATGCACCGGCACGTTTTCTCTGCTCCGGCTCCAGTTCTTTGATATAAATCGGTTTTCCGTAATATACAGTCACTTCTGTCGGTTTGATGCGCGGGATCTGTTTTTCAAAGACATCCGCAGTTCTCACCATCGCAACCGGAATGACCGGGCATCCGCTCTTCTCTGCGATCTTCAGACTTCCCTCTTTAAACAGGAGCATATCAAACTCATCTTTTCCTTTTGCACGTGTTCCCTCCGGGAAGATCCACATGGAAACACCACTCTTCACAAGCTCAATACCTTCTAAAATGGTCTTGAGTCCGGCTTTAATATCCTGACGGTCCAGGAACAGACAGTTTACATTGTCCATCCAGCGATTCAGAATCGGGAACTTTCTCATCTCTTTCTTAGCGATGAAACCAACCAGTCCCTGGGTGGTTGTATAGCCAACCAGAATATCAAAATAGCTTCTGTGGTTGCCAACGTAGAGGACTGCCTGATCGGTCGGAATATTTTCCTGTCCTTTTACTGTTACCTTTACACCGGAAATCTTTAAAAACAGACCAAACATAAAACGGACAATCTTGGTACTTTCATGTCCGCATGCAGTCGGATCCTTCTTTCTAAGAGAATTCTGCATGATCAGGAGCGGATAGCCCAAGATCAGAAAACCGGCAAGAAGGATACAAATAATCAAAAATCTAATCATCGTTTTTTCACCTTTTCTTTTTGTAAATTTGTACATCTATATCCTTATATTATAGTAAAATCGTTTCACAATTGCAACCATATCTGCTTTATTTATGCAAACTTGAACGTTCTGTGAGCATCTCAAAAAGCAGTCCGGCTGCAAACCAGAACGGGGCAAAATCCAAACGGATCAGACCGTCCACATGAAATAAATGACCGGAATAATCCCATGGACACATATTTCTAGCTCTTAGAAAGCTTCCTGTCGCATATTCTGCACAAAAGATCAGCACCATATCTCCGATCCCATGTCTCCAAAACTTATCCTTTTTCGTCATCTGTCCTTCTCCCTGCCATCGATCGATACCTTTCGCAATAGGCCCCAGCAAGGCTCCCATCCCATAGATCGGAAACATCAGAAGGGATGTCCGCCCCATCAGCCTTAAGTCCCTGGCAGCGATCGATTCAAAAGAAGTAAAGATGATCTCCATGCACCATCCGGCCACTCCACATTTTAAAAAATTATAAAAAAATTCTCTGATCTCACATTGTCTATTCATGATACATAGTCTGTGTGAGTCAGAGAATTTTATTCCGGTACTTTTATGATTGCAGATCTTTCCATCTGCCTATACATAGCGATTGCTGACCGGATCATATTCGTAGTCGATCATTGCAAGTTTCTCATCGATTTCCGTTTTTTCCACATCCATCGCCTTGCAAAACTCTTCCATAGACGGGTAAAAATCCCTCAGCTGTGTATTCACATAGCTAAGAAGCATTGCAGGGTCTTTCGGAAATTTTGTCATACTGTCATCCTCCTTTTTTCTTTTAGGAAAACTATTTCCAGTGTTGAATTCCAGTTAAGTTCTATGCTATACTTATTATACTTATGGGATTGTAATAATGAAAGGGGAAACTTTTATTTATGAAACATATTTTACTTCTCGGAACCGGCGGAACCATCGCCTGCAAACACGGTGACAACGGATTGACTCCACTCCTTACAGGTGAAGAGCTTCTCTCCTACGTACCGGCAGCGCGCAAATTCTGTCAGGTTGAATCCGTTCAGATTTTAAATATTGACAGTACAAACGTACATCCGAAACACTGGCTGATGATCTCCAAAGCGATCGAAGAAAATTACGACGATTACGACGGATTCGTTGTTGCTCACGGTACTGATACTATGGCTTACACAGCGGCTGCATTATCTTATCTGATCCAGCATTCCAAAAAGCCGATCGTTATCACAGGTGCACAGAAACCGATCGATCTGGATGTAACAGATGCCAGAACAAACCTGTTAGACTCCTTACGCTTCGCTTCCAGTGACCGTGCTCACGGTGTTAACATCGTCTTCGACGGCAAAGTGATCGCCGGTACACGCGGTAAAAAAGAGCGTTCCAAGAGCTACAGCGCATTCTCCAGTATCAACTTCCCGTATCTGGCAGTGATCCAGGACGAGACAATCCTCTTCTATATCGACGACAAGTGGCAGGATCGCGAATCCGTTCGCTTCTATCATAAACTCAACAGCAATGTGGCACTCTTAAAGCTGATCCCGTCCATGGATCCGAGCGTATTTGAGTACCTTGCGGAGCACAACGATGCAGTGATCATCGAGTCCTTCGGTGTTGGCGGACTTCCGTCCTATGACAACGCAGACTTCTACAGCTCCATTGAGAAATATGTTGCTCAAGGCAAGATCGTTGTTATGACAACACAGGTTACTCAGGAAGGCAGTAACATGTCTGTATATGAAGTTGGCCAGAAAGCGAAGAATGCGTTCGGTCTTATCGAGTCTTACGATATGACTTTAGAAGCAACTGTTGCAAAATTAATGTGGATCCTCGGTCAGACATCCGAGCCGGACCGTGTAGAAGAACTCTTCTATCAGACTATCGGCCACGATATCCTCTGGAAATCCGCATCTAAATAATGATTCAAATTAAGGGAGTATCCTCGCAGATACTCCCTTTTATTATTTATGATCCTATTACGGAACCGTGAGCATATTCAGCATTCCTGTTAATATCAACGCGTTGATAAAATCGATAAACAGGCTTCCGACCATCGGAATCGCAAAAAAGGAAATCGGAGACGGGCCATATTTCTTTGTGACAGCCTGCATATTGGCCATCGCGTTGGATGTAGCTCCCATCGCAAATCCGATAAATCCGGAGGTCATAACTGCAGCATCGTAATCCCTTCCCATCACTCGGAACACCACAAAATAGGAGAACAGGAACATGACAACCACCTGCACCGCCAGCGTAACGATCAT
>JAFYOD010000074.1 GCA_017556515.1 Lachnospiraceae bacterium | reverse complement strand
TTCCAGAAGAAGCATTCGCAAATACAAAGCAGGAGCGATTATTCCGAAAGAAGATATCAAACAGATTTTAGAGGCAGCTATGATGGCGCCGAGCGCATGTAACACTCGTCCGTGGGAATTTGTTGTAGTAGAAAATCGTGAAACAATGGATGCAATCATGGCGGTTCATCCGTATGTATCTATGTTAAGAACCGCTTCATTGGCAATCATCGTCTGTGCAAAACCGGAAGTGCAGCATGGTGTTTGTCTGGAGTACTTCCCGCAGGATTGCGGCGCCGCAACACAGAATATCCTTCTGGCAGCAGCGGAACTTGGCTATGGTACTTGCTGGTGCGGTGTTTATCCGCAGGAAGAGCGAATTGCAGCAGTCCGTGAGATTATTGGTGTAGAAAGCGTGCCATTTGCGGTGGTTGCACTTGGTGTAGCAGACGAAGCACCGGCAGCGCGTGGATATTATGACGAAAAACGTGTTAAATGGATCTAAACTTAAGGTGAAAGGGAAGATATGAATTTTGATTTTACAACACTAAAAAATAATTTACTGAGTAAGGGATATCACGTATCTGTATTCGAAACAAAAGAAGAAGCTGCATCCTATCTGGATAATCAGATCCATGAAAAAACCGTGGGATTCGGCGGCTCCCTTACACTTAAAGAAATGAATTTATTCAATATCCTGTCCACACATAATAAGGTATATTGGCATGACAAAAAGCCGGAACATATGACTGTGATGGAGGTACGAAAAGCTGCATCCAAAGCTGAAATCTACATTAGCTCTGTCAATGGAATTTCAGAGCAGGGAGAGATTATCAATATCGATAATACCGGTAACCGTGTAGCAGCTATTTCCTTTGGACCATCCAAGGTTTATCTTGTTTTGGGATCGAATAAAGTAGCGAAAGATTTCGAATCAGCCATGTTCCGAGCACGCAATATTGCGGCTCCGCTGAATGCGAAGCGCCTCAATCGAAAGACACCTTGTGCAGTTCAGGCGGACAGATGCTATGACTGCAATAGTCCGGAACGAATCTGCAGAAATCTTTCTGTTCTGTGGAGTAAACCTACTGGGGCTGAGTACGAGATCATTTTGATTGACGAGAAACTGGGATATTGAGCATCAAATTAAACAGCCGTCATTATTGCGAGTAATGGCGGCTATTTTCTTTTGTCCTTGAAAAATAATCCCTAAAAGCGATTTTGTGGTAGAATAGAGAAAGATAGATTTTGAGTAAGGATGGAAAGGAATCAAAAGATGGAAATAAAAAAGATTGAATATGATCTCACTGTATGTAAAGTGGCGGATTGTACAGAAATCGATTTGTCAAAGAAGTTTTACTTTATTGGAAAAACAGACGAAGAAATATCGATTGTATGCCCTACAAGTGAAACTCCGCTTCATACAATTGCTCGCGAAGATGGTTGGAATGCTTTTCGGATACAAGGAGTATTGGATTTTTCTCTGATCGGGATCTTATCCAAGATCTCTTCTATTCTTGCAGAAAATCAAATCGGGATTTTTGCGGTATCAACATATAATACAGATTATATTTTAGTGAAAAAATGTGATTTTGTGAAAGCATTAAACGTATTGGAACAGGAGGGGTATAGGATCTATGCATAAACCGTTAATTGGAATCACATGCAACACAATGCCTGCATCTGATGTAAACGTAAAAAATGGAATTGCTGCTCCGGGACAAGACTTTCAGGGCTTGGCAGTCGATTACATAAATGCCCTTGAAAAAGCAGGAGCAATTCCGGTTGTTCTTCCTGTCAGCAATGATCTTGATGGGGCAAAAAGAATTTGGGAACGATTAGACGGTATTCTCATATCCGGAGGACACGATGTAAGTCCGGAACTTTATAATGAAAGTATAAAAAAGGAATGTGGCGCTTTGGACCACGTGAGAGATACCTATGAAGTTGCTGCTGCCAGATATTTTGTTGCTCAGAATCGTCCTGTTTTAGGAATCTGCCGAGGAATTCAGTTGTTAAACGCAGCGTTTGGCGGATCTAATTATCAGGATTTGCCTTCGGAAGGATTTGAACGACACACGATTATAGATGGTGAACGAAATGAACCGACGCACAGTGTGAAGATTGAAAAAGAGGGTCTGTTGTTTGAGATTCTGCAATCGGAGGAGATTGGAGTCAATTCCTTCCATCATCAGGCAGTTCATCGTCTGGCAGAGAATATGAATGTTGAAGCCTGGTCAAAGGATGGAGTAATCGAAGCAGTTTCTGTAAAAAATCATCCATTTGCATTAGCTGTCCAGTGGCACCCGGAAATGATGTATGACAGTGAACAGCAATTTAGAGTGATCCAGGCCTTTGTACATGCATGTGGTGGAAAAGATCTTGCGATACATAGCGAGGGAAATATAACAATACGTTTAGAAAATGAAAAGGATTATAGAGCAGTAGAAGAACTTACACGAGAAGCTTTTTGGAATGTATATAAACCGGGAGCTGACGAGCATTATTTTGTCCATATGATGAGAAAACATCCGGATTTCAT